>JACQUR010000546.1 GCA_016210245.1 Chloroflexota bacterium | reverse complement strand
GGTCAGGGGTTAGGGGGCAGGGGGCAGGGGTCAGCCGGCGGCTGATCGCTGACCACCGATCTACACGGAGGAGAAGAACGGATGCGTGTGCATGCAGGTATCATCACGGTTGCATCCCTGGTAGCTTTCGCGCTTTCGGCTTGCGCCCCGGCTGCGGCGCCCAGCCCGACCGCGGCCCCGGCCAAGCCCGCGGCTCAGCCCACGGCCGCGCCGCCTACCGCCGTGCCGGCCAAGCCACCCGAGGCCAAGCCCGAGGCCAGGCCCGCGGCCACCGCCGCGGCGGTGGCCAAGCCCACCGTGCAGCCGGCGGCCAGGGTCGGGTTCAACGAGGCCGCGGTGGCCGACTTCTACAAGAGCAAGACCGTCCGCCTCATCACCGGCGGACCGCCCGGCGGCGGGTATGACACGTACTCGCGGGCGATCGCTCGACACATGGGCGACCACATCCCTGGCAAGCCGAACATGATCGTCGAGAACATGGCCGGCGCCGGCATGGTGCTGGCTGCCAACCACGTGTACAACGTCGCCCCCAAGGACGGCACGGTGCTCATCAACTACAACGCCGCGGGCATTGCCCTGCAGCAACTCCTGGGCACGCAGGGGGTCGAGGTCGACGCCTCCAAGTTCCAGTACCTGGGGGTGCCAACCGGGGATACCAGCCTCTGTATCGCCAGCAAGGCGAGCGGCTTCAAGAGCCTGGCCGAGACGATGGGGCCGAACGGCAAGCAGTTCATCGTCGGAGGCAATGGGCCGGGGAACGCCCTGGACGATGACCCGGCGGTGCTGGCCGCGGCGCTGGGCGCCAACATCAAGGTCATCTCGGGCTACAAGGGCACACCCGACATCCGTCTGGCTATGGATGGAGGCGAAGTGCAGGGTATCTGCGGCTGGAGCTGGGAGTCGTTCAAGATCAGCGCGCTCGATGCCGTCAAGAGCGGTGACTACCTCATCATCGCCCAGAACACCGAGAAGCCCCACAAGGAGCTGCCCAACGTCCCGGTGGCGTATGATCTGGCCAGGACGGACGAGGCGCGCCAGCTCTTCCACTACGGCATCCCGCTCATCAGCGGCGTGCAGCGCCACTACGCCGCACCGCCGGGCGTGCCAGCCGACCGACTGCAGGCGCTGCGCGAGGCGTTCACCAAGACACTGGCCGACAAGGAGTTCCTGGCCGATGCCGAGAAGACCAAGCTCGACATCGCGCTGGTGAGCGGAGACGAAGCCCAGAAGCTGATCACCGAGCTGCTGGCCATGCCCGCCGACATCAAGGCCAGGCTGCGCACGGTCTGGAAGCGATAGGGCGAGTGTAGATTTGAGATTTGAGAGTGCAGATTGCTCCAGCAATCTGCACTCTCAAATCTCAAATCTACACTCTCGACAGCTTCACTCTGACGCTGGTGTCCACGGCACCGGTCATGAAGTCGAAGCTGCGCAGGCTGTACTCCACCAGGCTGTTGAAGTGGACGCCCTGGCGACGCGAGGGGTCGAGGGTGCTAAGCTGGCGCCCCACCACCCCGGCCACGGCCAGGCACTCCGGGTGGACGCACTCGGTCAGCCGCGCCACCCCCTCGGCCCGCTGGCCCGCGGGCGTCTCCAGGACGATGCGATCCCCCTCGGCGATGCCCTTGCGGCGGGCCGTCTCCACGTTCATGGCCACCGGGTAGACCTTGCTGTTGCGCTGGACTAGGTCGGTCAGCCAGGCGTTGTACTGGGTGTGCGAGAAGGAGAGGAAGGGCAGCTTCTGGTTCACCACGAACAGGTCGTACTCGGGCGGGACCTCGTGGGCCGGGCAGGGCTTCCAGTCGATGAGCGGGGTGTAGTCCGAGGTGTCCCACCACGCCACGTCGCGCTCCTCCATGTAGGCCCGCACCTCGTCAGCCGCCGAGAGGAAGTGCTCGAGGTAGAGCGGCACCCGCGCGGTGTGGAAGGGGCGGGGGTAGCTCTGCGCCGCGGTACGCCGGACCCCGGTGCTGTAGAAGCCGTGCTGCTTGAAGTAGTCCAGCCCGTGCTCCGGGCCGCACTGTCGCTGGAGGTAGCGGTCCAGCAGCTCCGGCCAGGTGTAGGCACGGTCCGGGGCCAGGCGCAGGTCGCCTGTGAGCCCGGCCACGGCGTTGAAGGCCTGGTTGAACTCCTCCAGCAGCCCCAGGCGGGGGGCGAGGTCGATCAGCACCTCGCCCCAGAAGCGGGCCTCGCCGGCCGGGGCCACCACCGGCTGCTGGAGATTGAAGGCCCACTCTTCCCCAGGCCGCGGCGCGGACATGTAGTTCACCTTGGAGAAAGTGTCGTAGCCCAGGCCGCCCAGGCGCTCCAGCCCGTGGGTATCGGGTAGGACCAGGTCGGCGAAGGCGGTGGTCTCGTCGTGGTGGAGGGCGAAGGAGATCTGGAAGCCGATCCGCTTGAGCGCCTCGGCCATCACCCGCGGGTCGGCGCTCATGGCCATGGGGTTGGTGCGGACGTGGAGGTAGACCTCCGGCGTGTACGGGAAGCCCAGTTGCTCGCGCACCTCGGGATGGGCCAACTGCCACCACATCATCGTCCCGGAGCCGAAGGCCAGCGGGAACAGCTCGATCATGTCCATCGTCTCGGGCTGGCGCACCTTGCGCCGCGGCAGCGGCGGCCAGCGGTGGCCCTTGCCGCCCGGCACGAGCAGGCCGTCCGGGCCGGCCTCGGGCCCGAACAACGGGTTCGCCGCCAGGCCATTGATCATCCCGCCCGGCACGTCGACCGCGCCGACGACCATGTTGAGCTGGCCGATCGCCATGCAGTAGTGCAGGCCGTGCTTGTGGCCCGAGACGCCCCGGTACCAGCAGGCCGCGGCCGGGCGCAGCGGCAGCTCCTGGCCGTCTATGAGGATGGTCGCCCCGATCCTGGCCGCACGGCCGAAGGCCTCCGCCAGACGGCGGATGGTCGCGCCCGGCACGGTGGTGATCTGCTCGGCCCGCTCCGGCGGATAGGCGGTGAGGTGCTCGCGGAAGAGCCCGAACGCCGGGGTGGCTTCCACCTCACCCACCCGGTACCGTCCCTGCAGGGCTGCGTCCAGCGGCGGAACCGCGTCGTACGAGGCCGCTCGCCCTTGCCGCTCGTCCCAGACCAGCGGCTTGCCGGATTCCGGATCGCGCACGTAGCGCCCATTCGGGCCGACCAGGTAGGGGGCGTTGGTCCCCGCCTTCAGGTACTCCACGTCCATGGTGCCCAGCTCGTTGACCAGCACCTGCATCATCGACAGGGCCAGACAGGCGTCGGTGCCGGGGCGGATGGGCACCCACTCGTCGGCCTTGGAGGCGGCCGTGGTCCCCATCGGGTCGATGACCACCAGCCTCAGCCCGCGCGCGCGGGCCTCGGCCATCTCCTGGGTGATGCCCATGGCGTTGTGCTGGCTGACGAAGCCGTAGGAGGTGCCAAACATCAGCACCAGGTCGGCCCGCCCGATGTCCGGGTGGAGGTCATTCGACCCGCTCAGGGTGTAGGAGGTGGGGTGGTGGCCGCGGCCACAGAAGAAGTTCGAGGAGCCGGAGATGCTATTGGGGGTGCCGAAGGCGGTGAGGAAGGCGGCGCGGGGCTCCCGCACCACGTTGTCGAAGCTGGTGAACACCAGGCTGCGCGGATCCTTCTCGCGGCAGGCGCGCAGCTTCGACGCCGCCAGCTCCAGCGCCTCCTCCCAGGTGATCTGCTTCCACCCGGGGTCAACCCCAATGCCCTTCTCCGGGTTGGTGCGTACCAGTGGGTGCAGGACCCGCCGGGGGTTGTAGAGGCTCATCAGCCCGGCGTTGCCCTTGGCGCAGATCCTGCCGTCGTTGGGCTGCGCGCCAGGGATGCCCTCGATCTTGACCGCCACACCGTTGACGCGATGCACCTTGATGGTGCAACTGTTGTAGCACATGTCGCAGGCGGTAGGGATCCACACGTCTTCCCTGGTATTCTGCTGCGAAACCCTGCCGAGCGCCATTGGCGTACCCTCCCTGCCGTCTGCCTGCTGTCTGCCGACCAACTGCTCGCGCTAGCGCGAGCACGAGTCATCCTACTGGCGACCCCGGATACTGTCAATCGAAGGATGTCGTTCTGTCGTTCTTCTGCTCCACGAAGGCGAAATGGCTCTTGCCGCGGCCCCGGTGCTGATCGTCGTAGTCGCGCGCCCAGATCGAGCGAGTGAGGGAGCAGAAGGCCCAGCGGAGCAGGGCCTGGCGCAGGAAGCGGTTGCAGGACCCTCGAACCCGCCGCCTGACCGGGGCGCCATTTTCACAGGAAGCGTCTCACGGTCGCGGCTCAGACAGTCCCGCCGCGCCTATCCGAGCCGCGACCGTGAGGGAGCGGACCCTGACCTGCCGATCCTCAGACGGCGAGTGACGGACCGATGGAGCCGCGGGCACTCATTCTGCGTGCAGCACCCGGCGGCGCCGCGGCGAGCGGCTCGCTCTGCGGCGCGAGTATGCATGAAGGTTAGCGCATGCTCCTCAGCTCCACACGCCTCGTCCTCCTCGGCCTCATGCTCAGCGTCGTCGGATGCCAGGCCGTGCCGACGGCCGGCCTGCCCGAGACACGTCCCCTGGCGACCCCCTCGCCCGACTCACCCAGCGCAGCGTTCGCGGCGTTGCCCACGCCGACCTCCCGGGCAGCGCTGCTGCCGACGCCAAAGCCCGCCCGAGGGGCGGCCGCGCTGCAGGAGCGTCCCCTCGCCGACCTCTCGCCAGCCGCCGCCTCCTACCTGGACGCGCGCCCGGGCTCCATCGCGGTGGCCGTCGTCGTGCCGCGCCACGGCGCCGTGTACACCGCCAACGGCGAGGCGCTCTTCCCACTGGCTAGCGTGGCCAAGGTGGTTATCATGGCGGCGCTGCTGGACCGCGCGAGCCGCGCGGGCCGAGACCTGGCGCCCGAGGAGCGCGACCTGCTGGAGCCCATGATTACGGTGAGCGACAACGAGGCCGCGACGGCGCTGTGGGCGGACCTCGGCGGGTCGGCGGGCGTCGACGCCTTCGTGCGTGCGACCGACCTGGCCGAGATCGAGCCGTCGTCCGGCCCCGACTGGGGGGCGAGCCGCGCCTCGGCCAGAGCGGTGGCCTTGCTCCTGGCGCGGCTCGTCGACGGCGAGCTCCTGCCCGAGCCCTTTCGGGGCCTGGCTCTCGACCTGCTCACTCGCGTGGATCCCGCGCAGCGCTGGGGCGTGGGCGCCGTGGCCTCAACGTCGTTGGTCCCGCCCCCTCTGGTCGGCATCAAAGACGGCTGGTACCCGGACGAAGATGGCTGGTGGGTGAACAGCGCCGGGTTCGTCCAGGCGGCCGAGCCGGTGGGCACCTACACCCTGGCCGTCTTGACGAGGGAGCAGCCCAGTTTCGAGGACGGCGTGGACACGATCGAGGGCCTCGCCCGGCTGGTCGACGCCGCGCTCCAGGGGCCCGTGGCATAGCGCGCCCGACCACCTGGCACGAGACCTGGAGCACCTTTCCAAACCGCAGAGACGCCGAGACGCAGAGAGTCGTTCTTTCTGGAGCACTCGGCGTCTCGGCGGTGAGGTCTCGAAAGGCACTCTTAGCCCGGTGCTAACGCGGCGTTAGCACCGGCTTAACACTTGCGCGCGACACTGAAGGCGCAGGGGGCGGATGGACCGCCCGACACTGACGCCCGGGAGGCAACAGGGTTGCGCGCTTTCGAGTTGAAGCGGCGCCTCGCGGCCATGGCTCTTCCCCTGGCGCTTGGCTCCGCCGCGCTCGCCACGACGCGGCGCACGGAGCTGGCCGCGCTCCGCACGGCGGGCGCCGTCCTGGTGCTCGCCTGGACCACTCTCGGAGTCGGCGGCGTTCACCACAAGCTCTACCACGCGCTCCTGTACTCCGTCGTAGCCGACCGAGTGACCCGTGACGCAGCCTCCGCCGAGGACGCGGTTCAACGCCTCCAGCAGTTCGTGTACTTGAATGTCCGCACCCCGACGGCTGCCCCCGCGCTCGATGACTCCCCCGCGGAGACGCTCCTGCGCGGGTTCGCGTACTGCGACTCCGCCCAGATGGCCTTCGTCCGGTTGCTCGAAGTCCTGGACGTGCCGGCCCGGGTCACGATGCTCCAGAAGGATGATGGCACCTCGCCGCACACCGTCGCTGAGGTGTACCTGGACGGAGCCTGGCGCGTGTTCGACGCCTACTATGGCCTGGCGCCCCGTGGTCCTGATGGGGCACACGCCACGCTCGCCGACCTGGTAGCGCGCCCGGCGGGCCTCGGTCCTGACTTCGCCGATCCGAGTCTCTTCCGCAACGCCGCCACGCTCTGGCCGCGCACCGCTGGATCCAGCGACCCCGGCCTCTTGATAGGGCTCTGGAACGACGCAGTCCGCCTGATCCCCGATTGGCTCGTCGACCGCTTGCAGGATCTCTACCTCTTGTTCCCGCCTCCCACGATCCCGCCGGCCCCCTTCGAAGCCGTCGACGCCGATGGCGCTGAGGACAGCGGGCTCTATTTCAAGGCCCGCAACTACCACGTCTTCTTGCGCGCGCGCGAGGCCGCGGCAGCCTACCGGGAGTTGCTGCGTCGCTACCCCGATAGCCGCTACGCGGATGATACTCTGTATCATCTGGGACAGCTTGCGCTGACCCAGATGCGCTGGCCCACCTCGGCGGCACGTGCGCTCACCGCCCTGCTACGCACCCACCCGGATTCGGGGTGGGTGGAGGACGCGCACTACTTCCTGGCGCGCGCCGACCAGGAGGCGGGCGACTGTGCGGACGCGGCCGCGCACTACGCGGAGGTCAGCCAGGGCGGCTCGACCGGCGCCGAGAACGCGCGACGGCGCCTGGAGCGCCTGCCGTGCGGTTGAGTTCGCCCGCCCCCAATGATGGCGGCGCCATACCCTGCCGTGGCATAGTTTGGGTTAGAAGCCGTATGCGCTCACAACTCTCCGTCCTGCTCCTCGTGACCGGCTGCCTGGCCGTGGCTTCGTTCGTCGATGCCCTGGTGGCGCCCGGGCTGCTGCCGCTCGGCGTCCTCTACGCCATCCCGATGCTTGTGGCCGCCCGGCGGCTCTCGCCGGGGGCGACCGCCGCGGTCGCCGCCCTCGCCCTGCTGCTGTACGCTTCCAACGAGGTGCTGCGACAGCGATCGCTGGGGGCTGTGGAGGTGCGGGAGGTGACCCTCCTCGTGGTCGCCTACCTCAGCTACCTCCTGGCCGCGCGGATGAGGGAAGCGGAGCGGGCCCGACAGGAGGCGGAGATGGCCCGGCAGCAGCTCCAGCGTTTCCTCGGGATGGTGGTCCACGATCTACGGGGGCCGATGACCGCCATCCTGGGCTCTGCTCAGATGGCGGTGCGTCCAGACGCCTCGCCGGAGCACCGCGAGCGGGCTCTGGCAACCATCGGCAGGCAGGTGCGTCGGATGGATCGACTGGTGGCAGACCTCGCGGACGCGGCGCGCATTGGAGCCGGGCGCTTCGAGGTGCAGCCGCAACCAACCGACCTGGCCGCTCTCGCGCGCCGCGTGGTGGAGACGGCGGCGGCGGCGAGCGCCCGGCACCGCGTGCGCCTGGAGGCCCCCGAGCAGCTCGAGGGAGCCTGGGACCCGGACCGCCTGGAGCAAGTGCTTACGAACCTGGTGAGCAACGCCATCAAGTACAGCCCCGATGGAGGGGAGATCAGGCTCAGCCTCCGGCGCAAGGAGGGCCAGGCCGTGGCCAGCGTGGTCGATCAGGGCATCGGCCTGAGCCCGGAAGACCTGCAACGGCTCTTCCAGCCCTTTTCGCGCCTGGACACGGCGAAGGGGTTCCAGGGAACGGGCCTCGGGCTGTATATCAGCGCGGCCATCGTCCAGGCGCACGGTGGGCGGCTCTGGGCCAGGAGCGACGGCGCGGGCAAGGGCTCGACGTTCACTTTCACCCTGCCGCTCTCTGGCTCGGCATGCGGCATCGCCCCGCCCCCCACGGCTGAGGGCGCGCTGCTCACCGCCACCGCTCGGCAGGCCCGGGACAGGTCTCCCGTCGCCTGACCGGGTGGCCGGAGCAGGCGTGGCCAGTTCTCCTGTAGCGGGCGCTGGCTGGGCACCGCGCTCCAGGTAGCTCGGCCCGCAGCGCAGGGGTTTTCTTTCCTGGAGCAAGTCCAGGGGTAGTACAATAGCCGAGGGGCCACCTGCCGATGAGACCGCGCCTGGACCCGCTGCTGGAGGACACGCTCGCCGCGGTAGCAGCCACGGCCGGCCTCGGCACCGTGGTGTCCGCCCTGTACTGGCTGACCACCGGGCTCTCGCCCTGGCCGATGGTGGTCCTGGGCGCTGTGGCCGGGTTCGGCTTCGGGCTGGCCCTGCTCGCCCTCACCTCTCCGCGCCAGCGCTCCTAAACCAGGTCGACAGTCGACAGTTCACAGTCGACAGGGGACGAGCGGACTGTGAACTGTCGACTGTCGACTCAGTCGAGGCCCCGGCCCGGTAGGGGAACCCCCAGCACAGGATCGTCCTGGCGAGGCCGCAGGGCCGAGGCGAGCCGCGAGGTATCACCCGGGCATTGGCCTGGACCCGCTCACACTGCCTGGCTCTCGCGTGCCTCGACCGCAGCGGGGTGGTAGCTCTTGCGCAGCGGGGTTTCGGGGAGGAAGAAGGTGACCACCAGGGCCAGCAGCATCACCCCGGCGCCAACCAGGAAGACGTGGGTGATGGCCGTGGCCAGGCTGGCACGGACGACCTCCATGAGCTGGCGGAAGAGCTCCTGGCCCTGAGGGCCAAAGGCCGCGAAGCCTTGCTGGAGCTGGGCGGTGGCCTGCGGCGACAGGAGCACCTGGGGGTTCTGCAGCGCGGCGAGCTTGTCGGGCGGCACGGCTTGCTGCAAGCTGTGGGGCAGGTTGTCCTGGAAGGCCGTCCGGAAGCCGTTGGCCATGATCGTTCCCAGGATGGCCACGCCGATGGTGCCGCCGATCGAGCGAAAGAACTGGAGGCTGGCCGTCACCTGGCCAAGCTGGCTGAAGGGAAAGGCGTTCTGGACGACGATCGTGAACAGGCTCATCATGACCCCGATGCCAAGGCCCGTGAGAGCCATATTCCGCATGACGAGCCCATCCGTCGCCGCCACGTCCATCTGCGAGAGCAGGAACATGCCCACCATGGCCAGGGCAAAGCCGCCGATGGCCAGGGCCTTGTAGCGGCCGGTGCGGGCCATGATCTGCCCTCCGACCGCGCTGCTGACCATGAAGCCCAGCATCATGGGCGTCAGCACCGCGCCGGAGTTGGTGGCGCTGTCGCCAATCACGCCCTGGACGAAGAGCGGCAGATACATGATCGCGCCGAACATCCCGACGCTGACCAGGAAGGTGGCGATCACCGAGACCGAGAAGATGCTGTTCTTGAACAGGTCCGGACTCATGATCGGCTCGGCGGCGTGCCGCTCGACCAGGAAGAAGAGCCCGAGCATGGCCACCGCCAGCGCCAGCAGCCCCACGATCTGCACCGAGCCCCAGTCGTATTCGCTGCCAGCCCAGGAGAAGGCGAGCAGCAGCGGGACCGCGCCCGCCACCAGGGTCGCGGCGCCCAGGTAGTCGATCTGGTGCTGGCTGTGGCGGCTGTGCCCGGGCATGGCCAGGCCGGCCGTCACCAGCGCCAGGACGCCCAGGGGCATGTTTACGTAGAAGACCCAGCGCCAGCCCCAGTTGTCCGTGATCCAGCCTCCGCTGGTGGGGCCGATGATCGAGGCGAGCCCGAAGACGGCCACCATGAGCCCCTGCCACTTGCCCCGCTCGGCCGGCGGGAAGATGTCGCCGATGATCGCCTGCACGATCGGCATCATCGCCCCAGCGCCCAGCCCCTGCACGGCGCGGAAGAGGATCAACTGGGTCATGTCCTGGCTGGTGCCCGACAGGGCCGAGCCGACCAGGAAGATCAGCATCCCGCCCAGGAAGAAGGGCCGGCGGCCGTAGATATCGGAGAGCTTGCCGTAGATCGGGACCATCACTGTGGAGGCCAGCATGTAGGCGGTGAAGACCCAGGCGTAGTGGGCCAGCCCGCCCAACTCGGCGATGACCCGGGGCATGGCAGTACCGACGATCGTCTGGTCGAGCGCTCCCAGCAGCATGCCGAGCATCACCCCCGCGACGACCAGGATGAGCCGCTTCTGGCTGAGCGTCGTGCGCAAACTCTGAGGCGCGTCGGCCGACGGTGCCGCCGACCAGGGTTGATTCTTCGCCACTCGAAGTCCTTTCTGCCGCGGTTGCAACCTACGGCCTGACCGCTTCGCGCCGGGCCGAGGCCACGGCCGCCAGGGCACGCAGCCCTTGTACCAATGCCTGCAGGTCGGCCTCCTCAAGGCGGGCGAGCCAGTCGCGCAAGCGCTCCTCGTTCCCCTGGCGCAAACGGGTCACCAGTTGCTCACCTGCTGGACTGAGATGGACGAGCGCCCGGCGACGGTCGCTCGGATCGTCCCGTCGCTCGACCAGGCCGTGCTGCACGAGGCGTTCGGTGAGCTGGCTGGACGCGGAGAGGCCGATCTCTAGCGCGTCAGCCATCGAGCCCACGGTCTCCCCATCCCCCTTGCTGAGCGCCATCAGGGCTTTGAGCTGGGCCATCGTGAGCTCCAGGTGCAGCCACTGGGCCGCATTCGCCGCCTGCAGCGCGTGGAAGACCGTCTTGTAGGTCTGCACCGCCTCCTCCCTGAGGCGATCGGCGCACGGCTCCATGAGCCACCCCCGCAAACACCTGTATATACTTCATCATATCTAACTTATTCAGCTCTGTCAATCTATTGAGTGAGCGCAGATGTTCCACGTTCCCCACACAAGAAAAGGGGGCCTGGGGGCCTTGGTCCGGGGATGCTCACGTCGAGCGCTTTCACCCTTGGGTGACGGCGCTCGACGTGGGAATCCACGGATCTGGGGGTTCTTGATCCGTAGATGCTCACGTCTGGCGCCTTCACCCTGGGGTGACGGCGCCAGACGTGAGCATCTACGGATCAAGAACAATATGCTCCCCTTGCCAGCCGTCGATGGGCCATAATGGTGCCATGAGCGAGGTCCTGGCCGAGCGGTCGCCCGGCACGTCCGGAGCAGGGGCTGCCCCTGGGGCGGCGCAAGCCCCGGAGCTAGCGATCCTGGTGGACGGTCTGGTGAAGACTTACGGCGGCCGCCGCGTGGTCGACGGCCTCAGCTTCACCGTCACCTGTGGGGAGATCCTCGCCCTGCTCGGCCCCAACGGCGCTGGCAAGACGACGACGGTCGAGGTCCTCGAGGGCTACCGCTCTGCCGACGGCGGCCGGGTGCGGGTGCTGGGGCTCGACCCGCAGCGCGAGGCCGACCAGCTCAGAGCGCGCATCGGGGTGATGCTCCAGGAGGGCGGCCTGTATCGCGCCATCGGCGTGCGCGAAGCGCTGCGCCTCTTCGCCAGCTACTACGCCCACCCGGCCGATCCGGACCACCTGCTGCGTCTGGTGGAGCTGGAGGACGCCGCGCAGCGGCGCTACCGGCAACTGTCTGGCGGCCAGAAGCGCCGCCTGGCGCTGGCGCTGGCGCTGGTCGGCCGCCCGGAGCTGGTGTTCCTCGACGAGCCGACCATTGGCATGGACCCGCAGGCGCGCCGGGCGACCTGGGGGATCATCCGCGGGCTGCGCGAGCGGGGCGTCACCGTCCTGCTCACCACGCACTATCTCGAGGAGGCGGAGCAGTTGGCCGACCGGGTGGCGATCGTCGATCGCGGCCACCTGGTGGCCCTGGACACTCCGGAAGGGCTGACGCGCGGCGACGCGACGGTCGTCCGCCTGCGCGCCCAGCCGGGGCTGCAGCCGGCTCGTCTGGCCGCGCTGCCGGCCGCGCTCGCCGTCCACGAGGAGCGCCCTGGCTGGCACGTCTTCGAGACCCGGGCGGCCTCGGACCTGCTGGTGGAGTTGGCGACGCTGCTGCGCGACAGCGGGGTGATCCCGGCGGAGATCCGCATCGGGCGAGAGTCGCTGGAGGAGGTCTTTCTGCGCCTGACCGAGCGGGAGCCCGAGCCATGATAGCGGCGCAGGGCCGGGCGAGCCCCGGCGGGGGGCGGGCGCCGTTCGCTCGAGCCGTGTTGGCGCACGCCTGGATCGAGCTGCTGCTGATGCTGCGGCGCGGTGAGAGCGTGCTGATCACGCTGGTGGTGCCCTCGGGGCTGCTGCTGTTCTTCGCCGCCCTTGGCCTGCCGGGGGCCAGCGGGTTCGGGACCATCGGCTCCCTGCTGCCGGGCATCCTCGCGCTCGCGGTGCTGGCCAGCGGCCTGGTCAGCCTGGGGATCGCGACTGCTTTCGAACGGCAGGACGGCGTGCTCAAGCGGCTGGGGGCGACCCCGCTGACGCGCGGCGGGCTGGTGCTGGCCAAGCTGCTGGCGCTGCTGGGGGTGGAAGCGGCGCAGCTCGGGCTGCTCGTGGCGATCGCCAGCGCCTATGGCTGGCGGCCCGCCGGCGCGCTCGGCTGGGCGCTCGCGGCGCTCCTGCTCGGCACCGCGGCCTTTGCGGGCCTGGGCCTGGCCATGGCCGGGACGCTGCGCGCCGAGGCGACCCTGGCGGGCGCGAACGGGCTGTTCCTGGTCTTCGTGCTGTTCGGAGGGATGCTGTTTCCGCTCGACGGCCTCCCCGCCTGGCTCGCGCAGGTGGCCCACCTGCTGCCGGCCGCGGCGCTGGCCGAGACGCTCCGGGCTGCTCTCACGCCCGGCGCGCCGGTTCCGGGCATGAGCGGGCTGGTCCTGCTCGCCTGGGCCGTCGCCGGCCCCGTGGTGGCCGCGCGCACGTTCCGGTGGGAGTGAGCGTCCGGGGGACGGACCTAACCCCCCGGCCCCCTTCCCTCGCAGGGAAGGGGGCCGGGG
>JACQUR010000052.1 GCA_016210245.1 Chloroflexota bacterium | reverse complement strand
GCTCCCCCACCCGCCGATGATGCTGGCCACGAACGACTTGAGGCCGACCATCATGCCCATGCGCGCGTCGATGTTGAAAACGGGCGCCACCAGGATGCCGGCGATGCCCCCCAGGGCCGCGGCCAGGGCGAAGGTGAGGGCAGTCATCGCCCCGATGTTGATGCCCAGCACGCGGGCCATCTCCTTGTCCTGGGCCGTGGCCCGCATCAGCTTGCCCAGGCGCGCATGCTCGAAGAAGTGTTGTTGTCCCCACACCAGCACGAGCGTCGCCACGATAATCAGCAAGTGCTGGGGCTGGATGACCAGGTCGCCAACGTGCAGGATCGTGCGCCCGAACGGCTCGGTGAAGTACTGGCCGTACGGCCCCCAGACGACCTGGGCTGCGTTCTGCAGGAAGACCGAGATGCCCAGGGTGCTGATCATGACCGTGATCGGGCCGGCGTTGCGCAGCGGGCGGTAGGCCAGCCGTTCGACCAGCAGGCCGAAGCCCGCCATGAGCGCGATGGCCAGGACGACGGACAGGCCGAAAGGCACGCCCCACAGCGCGGCCAGGGTGTACGCCAGGAAGGCGCCCAGCATCACGAACTCGCCCTGGGCGAAGTTGATGATGTTGGCCGCGTCGACCAGCAGCACGAAGCCCAGCGCCACCAGCCCGTAGATGCTGCCCATGGCCAGACCGGCAATGAGCAGTTGCAGAACGATCTCCATGCCTCTCCGCCCGCCCGCTCATCCTTCGACAGGCTCAGGATGAGCGGGAGCCATGGCTCCTCCTCCTTGATGGCACAGGCAAACACCGCTCATCCTTCGACAGGCTCAGGATGAGCGGGAGCCTCCGCTCATCCTGAACCTGTCGAAGGACGAGTGGGAGCATCCGCTCATCCTGAGCCTGTCGAAGGACGAGCGGAGGCTCCCGCTACGGCTTGAACTCACCCTTCACGAGCTTGATGAGCTTGGGCTGGCCGTTCTGAATCTGAGAGAAGTAGACCTGGCGCAGCCCCTCCCGCTTGGAGTCGAAGCTGTACTCGCCGGCGATCCCCTTGTACCCCCGGGTGTCCTGGAGCGCCTTGCGAATCGCCTCCGTGTCCGTGCCCGCGGCCTCGATCGCCTTCAGCAGGATGTTGGTGCCGTCGTAGGCGATCGAGTTGTTGTCGTTGGCCGGGAACTTGGAGTACTTGGCCAGGTTCTTGATCCACTCCTGCACCACCGGGTCGTCGGACGGGATCCAGCCCAGGGTCGTGTACTTGCTGTTGGCGGCCTCCTTGGCGAGGTTGATGGCGTCGGGCGCGCCGTAGGTGTTGTTGCCGATGAACTTGAACTTGTCGCCGCGCTGGTAGACGGCCGTCATCACCATGGCCGCGTCCACGGTGAAGCTGAACGCGAAGACCGTGTCGACGCCGGCTCGCTGGAGGTTGAGGAGCTGGGCGGTAATGTCCTTGTCGTCCGGGTTGTAGGACTCGACCGCGAGGACCTGGACCCCCAGGTCGGTGAGCTCCTTCTTGAGCGCGGTCGCACCTGCGACACCGAAGTCACCCGCCACGTGCAGGATGCCTGGCTTCTTGACCCCTAGCTCCTTGACGGCGTACTCGACCGCAATCTTGGCCCCGACGTTGTCGTTGGTGCGAATGCGGAAGAAGTACGGGTTGCCCACGGCGGTGACCGGGTCCCCGCTGGCGCCGGTGAGCACCGGGATGGCCGCCTTGCGCGCCGCCGGCTCCATGGCCATGATCGAGTTGGTGTATGTGGAGCCGATGATCCCCAGCGGCTTCTTCTCGGTCACCAGCTTGTTGAAGGCGTTGACCGCGCCCGTGGTCGTGGAGGCGTCGTCCTCGACCGCCAGCTCGATCTTGCTGCCCTTGACGCCCCCTTTGGCATTCCACTCTTCGACCGCCATCTGGACGCCGGCTCGCCACCAGTCGCCGGTGATGGCCTGGCCGCCGGTGAGCTGGGTGATCTGCCCGATCACGATCGGGCCGCCCGGAGCCGCCGCCTTCTCGGCCGGCGCGGCCGCGGGCGCCTGCGGCTTGCTCGGCGCGGTGGTCGGAGCGGGGGCGGGCGCGCTACAAGCTGATAGGATGATGGCCGCAACCAGCACGATGCTGGGGAGTAGTCCCTGCCGATTTCTCTCCATGGCCTCTCCTCTCTGAGCGTCGAACGATGTATGGACAGCAACGTGGGTCTGGAGCACCGAGGTCGTTACCCTGGGCCTGCCAGCGCTGGCGCGGCCTCCGCCAGAGAGCCCAGGCCGCGCGCGTCGAGCACCTCCAGCAGCTCGCGGTTGATCTTGCGCGCCACCGCCCAGCCCTCGTAGACGAAGGCGCTCAAGACCTCGACGGTGGTCGCGCCCGCCTGGAACATCTGGAAGGCGTCCTGGCCGCTGAAGATGCCTCCGTTGGCCTTGATCGCCAGCCTCCCCTGGGCCAGGCGCGCCGCCTGCTCGACGTAGCCCAGCGCGTCCTGGAAGGTGGCGCCGCCGTGGAGGGTGCCTCGCCGCGTGCCCAGGCGCGGCTCGTCCACCCAGCGCCCGCCGTTGATCTTCAGCATCTCGAAGCCGGCCGCGCAGCAGCACTCGATCAGCTCTGCCAATCGCCCCTGGTCGTACTTGACCGGCAGCGGCACCACGATGCTGACCGGTTTGGAGCGCCTCCCCGCGACCTGTGCGCTGAGCTCGCGCAGGGTGGCCAGCTCGTCGATGGGGTGGTCGGACGACACATTTGGACAGGCAAGGCTGACTTCGACCGCGCTGACGTAGGGCTCGACCGCCAGCAGGCCCTCGGCCAGGTCCTGGGCCGAGAGGCCGCCGACGTTGGCGACCACCGGCACCCGGGAGCCGCGCAGGCGCCCGAGCCGCTCGAGGGCGTACGCCCGTCCCTTGCTTGGCAGGCCGGACGAGTCGGCCACCGACCGGCTCTCCGGGTAGCGCACGACGCGAGGCAGCGGGTTGCCCGCGCGCGGGTGGGGCATGATCGAGCCGATCACCACGTACCCGAAGCCCAGGCGCACGAGCGAGTGGGCGACGTCGCCATTCTTGTCGAACCCGGCGGCCAGCCCGACGGGATTCTCCAGCGGGATGCCGGCCACGGCCACGCGCAGCCGCGGATCCGTCACCTGGAGCGCTGGCTCCAGCACCCGCCAGGGCAGTTCCCAGCGCAGCGCTTGGTGGGCGAGCGCGTGCGCCCGGTCGGCCGACAGCCGAAAGAGCAGCGGACGAATGAGGGCGCGGTAGGCGTTCACGCGGCAGCCTCAGCCCTGCTCATCGCAAGCTCCTTGCAGTGAGTGGCGCGCAGTATACACCTCGGTCGGCGAAGTTACCACCGGCGGTGCGCCTCTTGCATCCGTGAGTTCGAGCGTGGCCCCTGCACCCGTTGGGTGCAGGGGCCACGCTCGAACTCACGGATGCGGGCGCCTACCATGACAAGACAGTTGACAAGACAGGAAAGAGCCCGCTACCCTGTGGGGCACCAACCAGCCGATACCTGCCCTCCGGGCGACGCTACCTGCGGAGCCGAATCTTGTCCACCCAGCGGCGCAACATCCTCCTTCGCCTCTTGCAGCAGCGGGGCGAGCCCATGACCGGGACGGAGCTGGCCCAACGGCTCGGGGTGAGCCGCCAGGTGATCGTCCAGGATGTGGCGGTGCTGCGCGCGGCTGGCGAGGACATCCTGGCTACTCCGCAAGGCTACTTGCTCCTGCAGCCAACCCCGCCAACCCATCGGATGGTCCTGGCCACCCGCCACTCCCGAGAGGAGACGGCGGAGGAGTTGACGATCCTGGTGGACCACGGGCTGCGGGTCCTGGACGCGGTGGTGGAGCACCCCCTGTACGGCGAGCTCCGCGCCCCGCTGATGCTGGCCTCGCGTGCTGACGTGCAGGCCTTCATGGCCCGGTTGGAGGAGACGGGGGCCGTGTTGCTGTCCCACCTCACCGGGGGAGTACACCTGCACACCGTGGATGCGTCGAGTCCCGAGCACCTGGCGCAGGCCAGGGAAGCACTCCGCCAGCGGGGCTATCTCCTGGAGGCAGAGGGTGCAGAGGCGCAACGTACCTAGGACTGAGGACTGAGCGATGAGGAGAGAGCATGATGGATCTGCCCAAGTGGGACGTGGAAGATATCGTGCGTCGGGCTCTGGCCGAGGACATCGGCCACGGCGATCTGACGACCGAGAGCCTGGTGCCCGAGGCGGCGATGGCCTGCGGAGTGGTCCGGGTGCGGGATGCCGGCGTCATCGCTGGCCTGGAGGTGATGGCCCTCGCCTTCCGGCTGGTCGATCCATCCATTCACGTCGAACTGCTCACCCGGGATGGCATGGCTGTCCAGCCGAAGGAGGCGGTGGCCCGTGTGCGGGGGCCGGCCCGGGGCATGCTGAAGGCCGAGCGGGTGGCGCTGAATTTCCTGCAGCGCCTGAGCGGGACTGCCACCGCGACGGCGCGCATGGTGCGTGCGGTCGCGGGATTGCCGGTGCGGATCATCGATACGCGGAAGACCACACCTGGCCTGCGCCTGCTCGAACGCTACGCGGTCCGGATGGGTGGAGGCAACAACCACCGCTTCAATCTGAGCGACGGCGTGCTGATCAAGGACAATCACCTGGCGGTGCTGGCTCGGGAGGGCGTTGGCATGCGCGAAGCAGTGGCCCGAGCGCGGCAGGCCATTCCGCACACGATCCGCATTGAGATCGAGGTGGAGACACCGGAGCAGGCAGCCCAGGCAGCCGATGCCGGAGCGGACGTGATCCTGTTCGACAACATGAGCCTGGAAGACATGCGCCGAGCCGTGGCGCTGGTGAACGGCCGAGCCTTGACCGAGGCCTCGGGCAAGATCAACCTGGACAACGTGCGCGCGGTCGCCGAATGTGGGGTCGACCTGGCCTCCTCGGGCGCTTTGACGTATGCCGCCAGAGCTCTGGATATAGGCCTGGACTTCGAGGAAGATTAGGGAGGCTGGCTGTGCGCCGATACACCGTCGTGTTGGAGTGGGATGCCGAGGCTCAGGGCTACGCCGTCACCGTGCCCACCCTGCCGGGTTGCACCTCCCAGGCCGAGACCGTCGAGGAGGGCATCGCCAACGCGAAGGAGGCCATCGCGCTGTACCTGGAGGGCCTGCAGGAGCAGGGGCAGCCGATCCCGGAGGAGCCCGAGCGGCCGGTATTTGTCGTGCTGAGCGTAGCTGCATAGCAGTGGGGAGGCGGGGACCAGAGGCGTCCGGCCGCCACTCGCCAACCAGTCAGGTTCGAGAAGTGCTGTGGTGCATAGAGCCAGGATCGCCTTGCGCGCCTTACCGCAGCCGCATTACCATTCTGGTAATACCGCTTGGGTAAGGGGTTGTTGGCATGGCGACCGTTACTCGCAAAGGGCAAGTCAGTTTGCCCAAAGAGATTCGCGACGCTCTCGGGCTCGTGCCCGGCTCCGAGGTCGAATTCCACCTGGAGCAGGGGCAGGTCGTCCTTCGCAAGCGGGTTTCGCCAGAGATCCTGCAGCAGTGGCAGGGCTACCTGCGCGGGAAACTGCCGGCCGGCTCCGTGGACGAGATGATGGAACTGCTGCGCGGCGAGCGCCTTCCTGCCGAGGCAGGACCCGAGTGAGAACCGCCGTCGACACGAGCGTCCTCATCGACCTGCTGGCCGGTGAGGAGGCTGCATCGGTGGCCGCGGGACAGGTCCTCTCGTCTGCCCTCGCTTCGGGGCCACTCGTGATCTGCCCAGTGGTGTACGCAGAACTAGCCGCTGCCTTCAGTCAGCAGGAGGAACTCTTGCGCTTCCTCCAGGACTTCGGCGTCCAACTTGAGTCGTTCTCCGCCCAGGCTCTCCTGCAGGCGGCTGCGGCCTGGAAGTCCTACACACGGCGACGAGGTCAGAAGGTGCAGTGCCCACGTTGTGGGCACAGCTTCGAAATCCAGTGTCCCGCTTGCCAGTCGCGCGTTGCCTGGCGGCAGCACATCATCAGCGACTTCCTGGTCGGCGGCCACGCCGCTGCCCAGGCAGGTCTCCTCATCACGCGCGACGCGGGCTACTACCGACGCTACTTCAAGGAGCTTCGACTCCTTGTCCCCGCAGCCCTGGTATAGTTACCACCCCTCCCAGTGTGTCACCTCCCCCGGATCCCGCCGGTTCTTGACCCGGCTGAACGGCCGCACTGGGTAGCCCACCGGGATGAGGCAGACGGTGTGGACGTCGTCCGGGAGGCCCAGCAGGGCCTTGAGCTCGGGCTCGCGCCGCACCTGCATGGTGGTGAGGGTGGCGCCCAGGCCGAGGGCGCGGGCGGCCAGCATCAGGTTCTGAGCGGCGGGGAAGATGGAGCCGTAGTAGACCGCGGCGCTCACGCGATCGTCGGGCAGCGGGCCGCGCTGGCAGACCAGGATCAGGCAGGGCGCCTCGCCCATGTGGCGTGCCAGGTGGAGCGCGCTGGCGTACACCCGCCTGGCGCCCTCGTCCTGCGCCTCGTCCAGCCGTTGCTGCAGCGAGCCCTCGCTCCCCTCGCGGTACAGGCGGCCGATCGCTGCCACCTTCTCGCGCTCCGTGACCACGACGAACGCCCAGTTCTGCCGGTTGCCGCCGCTGGCCGCCCGCGTGGCGTAGAAGATGAGCCGCTCGATCGCCGCCCGCGGCACGGGCCTCGCCTCCAGGTGCCGCATGGCCCTGAGCGTCTCCATGGCCTCGAAGAGGTTGTTGGTTGTGGCAGCAGTATCGTCCGTCATCTCTCCTCCTTCGCGTCTCCGCGTGCCTCAAGAGCGCGCAGCACCTTCTCCGGCGTAATGGGCAGGTCGTAGATCCGCACCCCGATCGCGTCCGCGATGGCGTTGCCAATGGCCGGCGGCACCGTGGGCATGGCCGTCTCGCCCACCCCGTGGACCTCGCCCAGCTCCAGGTCCTCGGCCATCGAGACTCCGGTCTGGCCCGGCACGTCCTGGAAGGATGGGATCAGGTAGTCGGCCAGGTTGGGATTGGCCACCCGCCCATCCTCGTACACGATCTCCTCGGTGAGCGCCTGCCCGAGGCCCCAGACGACGCTGCCCTCGGTCTGCAGCTCGCAGTGGGTAGGGTTGATCATCCGGCCGGCGTACACGCCGGCCTCGAAGCGCAGCACCTCGATCTTGCCCGTCTCGGTGTCCACCGCCACCTCGGCCCCGCCCGCGGCGTGGTGGTAGTGGACCGAGGCGCCGGGCTCGCCGGTGATCGGATCGGGCTTGGCAGTGACCAGGAACGTGCCGCTGCCGACGATGTTGCCGGCCCGTGCGGCGCGCACGACCTGGCCGTAGTCGAGCCCGCGCTCCGGCGCGCCCCGCACCGAGACCCGGCCGTCCCTGGCCTGCAGATCGGCCGCCGAGACCTCCAACTGCTCGGCCGCCAGGTCGAGCAGTTGCCGCGTCACCTCCCTGGCCGCCAGGGTCACGGCCTGGCCCATGGCGAACGTGGTCCGGCTCGAGCCGGTCGAGTGGTCGTAGGGCGTCGTGTCGGTGTCCGGCTGGGAGACGCTGATCCGCGCCAGCGGCACCGAGGCCGCGTCGGCCGCGATCTGGGCCAGGGCGGTCTGTGTCCCCTGGCCCAGCTCCACGCTGCTGACCAGCACATTCAGGCTGCCATCCTCGTTGAGCTTGAGCGTGGCGGTCGAGGTGGTCGGCGTGTTCGTGGTCTTGATGGCCAGGGCGTAGCCGCGCCCGACCCGAACATGAGGCCCCAGGCGGGCAGGCCTCTGCTCGCCGGCCTCGAGCGCGCGGGCAACCCGGCCGAGCAGCTCAGGGTAGTGCATCTGCTCCAGCAGACCGCCGATGGCGAAGCTATCGCCGTCCCGCACCACGTTCTTCAGCCGAAACTCGAGCGGGTCCATGCCCAGCTTCGCCGCGAGGCCATCGGCGTGCGACTCGCGCGCCCAGTGTACCTGCCCGCTGCCCGGGGCGCGCAGCGGTCCGCAGGGCACGGTGTTGGTGTAGACGGCGCGCACGTCGACCCACATGTTAGGCACGCGGTAAGCGCCACAGGTGCCGTAGGCGCCGTGGCGGACGACGCGCGGGCTGGTTTCGGCGTAGGCCCCACTGTTGTACAGCACCTCCCCCTTGACCGCCAGCAGCGTGCCGTCGCGACGCGCGCCGCTGGTGATGCGCATCCGGATCGGCTGCCGCTGGGTGGTCAGGAACTCCTCGCGCCGCGTGTGTACCAGCTTCACCGGCCGCCCCGACTTCAGCGAGAGCAGCGCCACCAGCGGCTCATGGCGCGTGTAGGCCTTGCCACCGAAGCCGCCGCCCAGGGTTCGGACGATGATCCGCACGTGCGACATCGGCAGGCCGAACATGCGGGCCACCTCCGCCCGCGTCACGTGCGGCGTCTGAGTGGCGCTGTAGATGGTCAGCCGCCCCGCGCTCGCCTCGGCCACCACCACGTGGGGCTCCAGCGGCACGTGCTGGATGCGCGGCGTGGTGTACTCCTCGGTGTGTACCACGTCCGCAGCCTCGATCGCCCGCTCGAAGTCGCCCCGGCGGACCTTGAGGTGCTGGATCAGGTTCCCCTGGTCGTGGACCAGCGGTGCGCCCGGCTCCAGCGCCGCCTCCGGCTCGAACACCGCCGCCAGCGGCTCGTACTCCACCTCCACCAGGTCGAGCGCCTCCTCCGCCGCATCCTCGTCGCGCGCAGCCACGGCCACCACCGGCTCGCCCGCGAAGCGTACGCGATCGAGGGCCAGCATGGGCGTGTCCTGGATCAAGGGGCCATAGTAGGGCGAGAGCCCTGGCCAGCCCAGCACGTCGTCGCGGGACACCACGGCCACCACCCCGGGCACACGGGCCGCGCGGCTCACGTCCACACGCGCGATTCGTGCGTGCGGGTGCGGGCTGCGCAGCAGCTTGGCCCAGAGCATGCCGGGCAACTCGACGTTCAACACGTAGTCCACGCGCCCACTCACGCGCTGGGCCGCGTCCAGCATTGGCACCCGCTCGCCAATGGCCATACATACCACCTCCCCAAGGGCATCCGCAGGGGTAGGGCTTATGGTAGCACATGCCGAGGAGGCCACTGCTTTGCTCCTACGCCCCCGAATGGCCGCACAACACCACAAGCTACCAGCCTGGCTGCCGTGTCAAGGAAAGTTTGGTAATTTCCCTTGAAGATGCCGACCGATTCCTGTAGTATTGAGTTGGAGGAAAGGGGACATGAACACGTCGCGCCTGGTGGGAGAAACCACGATTACCGGGAAGAACCAGATCAGCCTGCCAGCTCAGGGCCTGCGATTGGTGGGATGGGGGCGGGGAGACCGCCTGCTCGTCGAAGTCCTGGGCGAAAACGTGATGCTGCTCATTCGACGGCCGGAAAACTGGACCGAGGCCTTCGCGGGACGCATGAGCGACGTGTTCGGGACGCACGAGGAGACGCTGCGCTGGCTGGAGGAGGAGCGGCGCAGTTGGGATCGGGAGTAGCCACGTGGGATTGGTCGAACTCGACGCTGCGCTAGGAGACGCCGAGAGGGTGCTGTTGGATAGCAGCACCCTCATTGCCTTCCATACCCCACTCGAGCAGGTTCACCCTTTGGCGAAGCGCCTGCTCGAGCGCATCGAACGCAGCAGTGATCCATTGCGTGGCTATTACTCGGTTGTCAGCGCCGCGGAGTTACTGGTGAGGCCGATTCGAGCCGGGACAGATAGGTTCACCTTCATGCATACCTTCCTGACCGCGTTCCCGAACCTCACCCCGTTGCCCATGGATCTGCCTGTGGCCGTGCAAGCCGCAACGCTTCGGGCCACGACCGGCCTACCCCTGCCGGATGCCATCATCATTGCTTCCGGTCTACTGGCCGGGTGCGAAGCCATTGTCAGCAACGACGAGCGGTGGCAGCGACGGTTCGCTCCCCTCTTCCGCAACTTCCGTTGGATCCACCTGGGCGATTACCTCGCCTGAGCCCGGCGTGGCGGCCGTCAGGGAGCGGCGCCCCTGGTCGACTGTTTCACCGCCCCTGAATGGATGTGGTAGAGTTTGGGTGGGACGACGACGGCGAGCCCTGCCCTATCAGACCCTGATTCGCACCTGGCTGAAGGAGCGGCTGGACGCCGAGCGATCGAAACGGGATGGCTAGTGGTCTGTTACTCCTGATTCGCGGACTGGGCCGGCTATCCGACGGCGTTTCGCCAGTTCAGACGACTGACATGAGCTCTGGAGGGGAACCATGAGCGCTGAAGCAGAACCCGGGCTGCGGGTTGTCCACTACCTCAACCAGTTCTTCGCCGGCATCGGCGCCGAGGAGGCGGCCGGCCACGGCGTGGAGGTGCGTTCGGGCCCGCTGGGCCCTGGCCTGGCGCTCCAGCAGGCGCTGGGCCAGCACGCCCGGGTGGTGGCAACGGTGATCTGCGGCGACAACTTCTTCGCCGAGCACCAGGAGGCCGCGCTCGCGCAGGCGCTGGCGGCCATCGCCGATGCGCGGCCGGACCTGGTCGTCTGCGGCCCGGCCTTCAACGCTGGGCGCTATGGCCTGGCCTGTGGAGCGGTGGGGCAGGCCGCGGCCCAGCACCTGGGCGTGCCCGTGGTCAGCGGCATGCACCCCGAGAACCCGGCCGTGGAGGCCTATCGCCGCTTCGTCTACCTGGTGCCCACGGCAGCCTCGGCCGTGGGCATGGGCCAGGCTATCCCGAAGATGGCCGCGCTGGGCCTCAGGCTGGCGGCGGGTGAGTCGATCGGGCCGGCCGAGGCGGAGGGCTACCTGCCGCGCGGCTTCCGCCGCAACGCCCGGGCTGAGGATCTGGGGGCGCGGCGCGCGGTGCGCATGCTGCTCCAGAAGGTGCGGGGCGAGGCCTATCGCACCGAGACGCCGCTGCCCTCCTTCGACCGGGGCACGCCCGCCGAGCCGCTCCCGGACCTCGCCTCGGCCACCATTGCGATCGTCACCGAGGGTGGGCTGGTGCCGCGCGGCAACCCCGACCGCATCGAGACCCACGCGGCCACCCACTGGGCGCGCTACCCCATCGCCGGCCTGAGCGCGCTGAGCCACGAGGCCTACGAGTGCGTCCACGGCGGCTTCAACCCGGCTCACGTCAACGAGGACCCCAGCCGCCTGGTGCCGCTGGACGTGCTGCGCGCCCTCGAGGCGCAGGGGCGCATCGGCAAGCTCTACGACTACCTGTACGTGACCGTGGGCAACGCCACCCCGGTCGCGCGCGCGCGCACCTTCGGACGCGAGATCGCCGAGGAGCTCAAGGCGGCAGGGGTCCAGGCCGTCGTCTTGCCCGCGACCTGAGGGACTGGCACGCGTTGCGGTGCAACGATGGCCAAGGAGCTGGAGCAGGCGGGCCTGCCGACCGCGTTGATCACGAACCTGGTGAGCGTGGCGACCACGGTGGGCGCCAACCGGATCATCCGAGGGACGGCCATCACCCACCCGCTCGGCGACCCCTCGCGCCTGCCAGCCGACGAGGTGCGCTGGCGCGAACAGGTGGTCCGCGCCAGCCTGCAGGCGCTGCTCAGCCAGGCTGAAGAGGGGCAGGTGTTCGAGCCCTAGTGTGGTATGCTTTGCGCCCATGGAAATGCTTCCTGGCATCCACCAGCTTCGGCTGCCGATGGCGGGCAATCGCCTGCGGCATGTCAACGGCTATCTCATCGAGCGTGGCGACGGGTACGCGCTGGTCGACTGCGGCTGGGACACGGCCGACGTGCTGGAAACGCTCCGGGCCGAGCTGCACCGTCTGGGGAGCGGCCTGGACGATCTCCGCGCGCTGATCGTCACCCACTTCCACAGCGACCACTACGGGCTGGCCGGCACGCTCAAGCGCCTCGCGCCGGTCCGGCTGCTCATGCACCGGTTGGACTGGCTCTTCCTGCGCACCAACCTCGTCGATCCCAGCAGGGCGGCCGCGGGCGCGGCCGCCTGGCTCGAGCGCAACGGCTGGCCGGGCTCCCTCTCGATGGAGGAACAGCGCACGGTGGAGAACTTCCGCCGCTTCACCCTGGTCGCCCCCGACCAAGAGCTGGAGGACGGAGAGGTGCTGGAGGTCGGCCGCTACGCCCTGCGGGTGGTCTGGACGCCGGGCCACAGCCAGGGCCACATCTGCCTCTACGAGCCCGAGCAGCGGGTGCTGCTGTCTGGCGACCACGTGCTCGACCCGATCACCCCGCACGTGGGCGTCATGCGCCCGGACATGGGCGATCCCCTCGGCGCCTACCTGGCCTCGCTGCGCAAGGTGGCGGCGCTCGGCGTAGACCTGGTGCTGCCGGCCCACGGCGAACCATTCGCCGGCCTGGGCCGGCGGGTCGATGAGCTGCTCGCCCACCACCGCGAGCGGGCGGCCGCGGCCCGAGAGGCGCTGTCGCGCGAGCCCGCGACCGCTGCCGACGTAGCGGCGCGACTCGGCTGGACCCGCCGCCACACCCCCTTCGGCGAGCTCGCCCGGCTGGAGCAGCGCATGGCGGTAGCCGAAACGCTGGCCCACCTGGAGTCGCTCCGCGCCAGCGGCCAGGTGACGCGCACGACCCTGCACGGGCGCAGGTACTACGAGGGGAGATAGCGGTCTTTAACCCAGCGCTGAATCGCTTCGCTGAATCGCTTCTTTGATCGTCCGCCAGTTGACCTTCCGCAGCCCCTCCTTCGCATGCCGTACGCCGTCCAGTACGGCGCCCCGCTCCCTGCCTCCCGACGGTGGGGGCGCAGGGCGCAGCCAACGTTGCTCGCACAGTGCGGCGGTGGTAGAATCCGCGCGCCCTGGGCCGGCAGTTGCCGGCTCAGCCGGCGCCATCACCAGGTGGTAGCGTTGCACTATGATCAGTGGCTCTCCGGCCTCCATGCCGCCCGTCCCCGGCAAGCGATCTGAGTCGCTGGACGACTGGCTGGCGCGCCACCGCGGCATCGCCAGTGGCCTCGCGCTCGCAGCATTGGCCGTCCTGGTGTTCGTCGCGGTCGCACAACTCCTGGCACCGCCTTCAGTGCTGCGCGCCGTGCCGGGCCCAGCCGACGGCACGCTGGCGCTCGACTCCGAGCCTTCCGGGGCGACCGTGAGCGTGGATGGTGAAGCCAGGGGGCGAACGCCGCTGGAGCTCGTCGCTCACGAGCAGGCGGCCAGCCACCAGGTCGTTCTGGCCCTGGCGGGATATCGGCCGCTCGAGCAGACCGTCGAGCTGGCTCCGGGGGAGCAGGATCAGCTCACTCTGGCCCTGGAGCCCCTGCCTGCGACGCTGGCGCTCGACTCTGACCCGTCCGGCGCGACGGTCCAGTTGGATGGCCGGGATGCCGGGCAGACGCCCACCAGCATCGACGACCTACCCGCCGGGCAGCACGAACTGGCGCTGGCGCTGGATGGCTACACGCCGTGGAGCGGCGCGGTGGAGCTGAAGCCGGGGGACAGCGCGACGCGCACCGTTCGCCTGGAAGCCCTGCCCGCGGCGCTGGAGGTATTCACCAACGCTCCGGGCGCGAAGGTGGCGCTCGACGGCGCGGAGCAGGGCGAGGCGCCGCTGAAGCTCTCGGGCCTGGCCTTTGGCAACCACGAGCTGCGGCTCGAGCAGCAGGGCTTTCGTCTCTGGGACGGGTTCCTCTGGCTCAACCCGGGCCAGACTCGAAGCATCCAGGCCAACCTGTCCCGCATCGCAATGGTGGAAGTGGCGCCGCCGCAGCCAGAACAGGCAGTCGCGGTGATCGTGGAGAACTTCGTGGATGCTCGCCCGCAGTCGGGGCTCGACCTGGCCGACGTGGTGTACGAGGCGCTGGCAGAGGGTGGCATCACCCGCTTTCTGGCGCTCTACCTGACCGGCGACGCGCCGACCGTCGGCCCGATCCGCAGCGCCCGCCACTACTACGTCCACTGGGCCAGCGAGTACGGGGCCGCGCTGGTACACATCGGCGCGAGTCCGCAGGGTTTCCAGGCGTTGCGGGCCACCGGACTACCCGACCTGGACGAGGGCCGCGGCGATCGCGGCTTCTGGCGCATCCGGAGCCGGCGTGCGCCCCACAATGCCTACTCCAGCACCGATGGCATCCGCGCGGCGCTCACCGATCGAGCCTCGGGCGGCAGTTGGGGCGGTCTCCAGTTCAAGGACCCCGAGTGGCGCTACTCCGGCGAGCCGGCCAGCGACTTCACCATCGAGTACGGCTGGAACTACCGGGTGAGCTACACGTACGACGCGGACACCAACCAGTACCTGCGCACCATGGCCGGCGTTCCCCACCGCGATGCGGAGAGCGGCGACCAGATCCGCGCCGCCTCGGTGGTCGTGCTGTCGGTCCCGGCCTGGGTCGTGGATACGGAAGGCCGGCTGGACATGACGCTCACCGGCAGCGGCAAGGCCGACTACTTCCTGGACGGCGTACACCTGGAGGGCACCTGGCGCAGGGGGGCGCTCGACCAAGCAACGGCCTTCCTTGGTCCCGATGGCAAGGCGGTCCACTTCAACCCCGGCCCGCTCTGGATCCAGGTGGTCGCCCCGACCTGGGCACGGCTGCGGCTCGAGGCCCGAACGCCGGGGTCCGAGTCGGCACAGTAGGAGCGTCTCTCTACTGAATCGCTGCATAAGGATCCAAGCATCGTCGCACATGGGAATCGTAGGGGCTTGTCCCCCGCCCCGCGCCCCGTAGGCTGCGTGCCCACGGACGGGGGACAAGCCCCCGCGGGAGCGCCGCCCCTGGGAGCGCAGACATCCGGTCTGCGCGGGCGAGCCGCTCCACGCCCCGCAGCCGACCGGCCCCTGGCGAGCCCGCCCAGGCCGGGCAGCCCCTCGCCCCCGAGGAGACGGGCAGGCAGGATGCCTGCGCTCCCAGGGGCTCCCCCTGTCGCCCCCGAGGAGACGGGCAGGCAGGATGCCTGCGCTCCCAGGGGCTCCCCCTGCCCCGCCCACGCCCTTGGCCCGTCCGCCGGGTGCCTGCAGGTCCGGCTCGCACGGCCCCGGAGCACGCCCCTGTCTGGCCGGTGCGGATGCCGTATCCCGGCGGGGCGAGGGCGGGCTCGCCCGAGGCCGGTCGGTCACGGGGCGTGGGGCGGGCTCGCCCGCGCAGGCAGGATGCCTGCGCTCCCAGGAAGGCCGGCGCTCCCGGCGAGGTCGGCGCGCCCAGACCTGGCCCGTGCCACCTCCCACGCAAAACCATGACCCGCACCCGAGGCAGTAGCCCGCGTTGCTTCCTACGCGCTGCTCTGTTACACTCCCGCGGCGGTCAAGACCGTCCGCCCGGGCCAGGGGTTGGGTGCGCGCTCGGCCTGACGCTCCGCTTCTTGCTGGCGGAGCAACGGCTTGCTCCTGTATCCTGCCTTGAACTCAAGTCCGCACCCTCACACCGCACCGCGGCCCAGGGAGCGCTCGAACCAATGGACGTTGCGACCCATCATGAAGTCTAGGGCGGGCCTGACCAACGGAGCCTCCGTGGCGGCCCGCCGGGGCCGTCCCATCTCGGCTCCGGCCCGGTTTGCAGAGCGGCGGGCCTGGGTCATCCTGTGCGCCGCCTTCCTGACCTGGTGTGTGCTCGCGGCCATCGGCCTCAGCGCCCTGGCCAGCTACCGAGCGACGGCCGCCGAGCCCCAGCGGGCGACGATCAGCGTCTCCCGAGGGCTTGCCTCCTACCTGCCTTCCCCTGGAGCCGAGCCGCGGCTCATCGCCAGGGAGCACGTCGAGGTCCTGGAGGGGACCGTGGTCCAGAGCGGGCCCAACTCGCAGGCAGCCATCACCCTGTTCGACGGTAGCCAGGTCCGTCTGCTGGCCGGTACGCGCCTGGGCCTGGAGGCCATGCATACGGGCAGATTCGACGCCGCCAGCACTCGACTCGGCTTGCGGCTCGAGGACGGCCCGGCCCTGTTCGCCATGAGCGGCGCGCTGCCCAGCGGTGGGGCGGTGGTCGGGCTCGGCGACGCGCAGGTGCGCCTGGACAAGGGAGCATTCCTGCTCTGGGCCGAGCCCGGCGCCGCGCGCATCTCGGTCTACGAGGGCTCGGCTGTGGTTTCGCAGCGGGACAGGCAGGTGGCGCTGGCCGCTGGCCAGCGCGCGGTCGCGTGGCCCGGCCTGGGTCTTTCCAACGCCTGGCCGCTGGATGAAGACCTGCTGCTCAACGGGGACTTCTCCCAGGGGTTCCAGGGCTGGAAGCCGCTGGACGACCTCGAAGTTCAAAACGACTCCCTCGGCCGCCGTCGCCTCGTGCCGGTCGAGGTCGAGGGGCAGCCAGCGATCGCGCTCCGCGTTACGCGCGAAACGTCCATGAACCGACACGCCAAGACCGGCCTGATCCAGGAGGTCAACCGCGACGTGCGCGGGTTCCGCTCGCTCAAGCTGCGCGCTCGGCTCCAGGTGCTGTCATCCAAGCTCGACGGGGGCGGCTACGCCGGCACCGAGTACCCGATGACCTTCGTGGTCTACTACGTGGACGACAAGGGGGGCGAGCCGAACTGGATGCACGGGTTCTTCTACAAGAACGCCGAGCACCGCCCCGCCCAGTTCGGGCAGCCGGTGCCGCAGGGAACCTGGCTGGACTACGAGGTCGAGCTGATGAACCAGCCCGATCGCCCGGCCTTCATCAAGTCGATCTGGGTCCTCGGCGCCGGGCACGACTTCGACGCCCAGGTCACCGACCTGCAGTTGCTCGCGCGGTAGAGGCACCACTGGCAGGCTGCACAGGCGGGCCGCCTGTGCCACCGGTGCTCCATGGTGGCACAGGCGGCCCGCCTGTGCAGCCTACGTCGCGGCTGCCTTGCGCCCCACGTCGCGCACGACGTTGAACACGTCGCGGATCGCCTCCAGGCGGCCCATCACCCGACTCAGCCGGTCGAGGCCCGAAACCTCCATGGTCGCCCAGACCGTTGCTGTCTGGTCGCGATGGGTGACCGCGCTCAGGGCGCTGATGTTGAGCTTCTCGTCCGCGACCACCGAGGTGATGTCGCGCACCAGCCCCTCGCGGTCCCAGGCCTCGATGCGGATGGTGACCGGGAACGTCTGTCGCTCGGTACGCCCCCAGTCCACCCGCACCAGGCGGTCGCGCTCGTCCTCCTCCAGCACCGAGCGGCAGTCGGTGCGGTGGACGGTCACGCCCCGCCCGCGGGTAATGTAGCCAATGATGTCCTCACCGGGCACGGGATTGCAGCACCGCGCCAGGCGGGTCAGCAGGTCGCCCACGCCCAGCACGCGGATGCCGCCCACCGGCGTCTGCGCGGGAGCGATGGTGGGCGGCAGCTCCGGCGCCACCGGCTCCTGGAACTCGCTGGCCAGCTTCAGGGCGATCTGCTGGGGATTGATATCCCCGTAGCCCACCGAGGCGAAGAAGTCATCGAGCTTGTCGTAGCGGAAGGCGTCGGCGATGTCCTCCAGCTTGACGTTGTCCAGGCCCAGGCGCTTGATCTCCTTCTCGACCAGCTCCCGGCCGCGGAGGATGTTCTCGTCCCGCTGCTGGCGGCGGAACCACTGGCGCACCTTCTCGCGCGCGTGCGAAGTCCGGATGTAGCCCAGGCCCGGGTTCAACCAGTCCCGACTCGGCCCGCGCGAGCCCTTGCTGGTGATGATCTCCACGATGTCGCCGTTCTGGAGGCGATAGTCCAGCGAGACCAGCCGGCCGTTCACCTTGGAGCCCACGCAGCGGTGGCCCACCTCGGTGTGGACGCGGTAGGCGAAGTCGATGGGCGTGGCGCCGGAGGGCAGCTCCTTGATCTCCCCCTTGGGCGTGAAGACGTAGACCTGGTCGCGGAACAGGTCGGTCTTGAGCGACTCGACGAACTCCTGGGCGCCTCCGACCACATCCTTCTGCCAGTCCATGAGCTGGCGCAGCCAGGCCACCTTGGCGTCGAACTTGAGGTCCGGGCGCGCCCCCTCCTTGTACCGCCAGTGGGCCGCTACCCCGTACTCCGCGATCTGGTGCATCTCGAAGGTCCGAATCTGGATCTCGAGTGGCTTGCCCTCCAGGCTCAGCACCGTCGTGTGGAGCGACTGGTAGAGTGACTCCTTGGGCGTGGCGATGTAGTCATCGAACTGGCCGGGCAGCGGGCGCCACAGGGCGTGGACGATCCCGAGCACGGTGTAGCACTCCTGCACCGTGCCGACCAGCACCCGCACGGCGAGCTGGTCGTAGATCTGGTCGATGTCGACGCCCCGCGACTGCATCTTCCGGTAGATGCTGTAGATGTGCTTCGGGCGGCCAGACACCTCGGCGCGGACGCCGTGGCTGGCGAACTCCCCCTTCAGCACCGAGATCGCCTGCTGGATGTACCCCTCGCGCCACTGGCGGCGGCTGGCGAGCTTGGTGGCGATATACTTGTATTGCTCCGGATCCAGGTGGCGGAAGGCCAGGTCCTCGAGCTGCCACTTCACCTGCCAGATGCCCAGCCGATTGGCCAGCGGCGCGTAGATATCCATCGTCTCCTGGGCGATGCGGCGGCGTTTCTCGGGCGGCAGGTGGCCGAGGGTGCGCATGTTGTGCAGGCGGTCGGCCAGCTTGATGAGCACCACCCGGATGTCCTCGGCCATGGCCAGGAACATCTTGCGCATGTTCTCGGCCCAGAGCGCCTGCTCGTCGACCCGCCGCCGCTCGCGGCCCTCCTCGATGGTGAGCCAGCGCAGCTTGGACAGCTTGGTCACGCCATCCACCAGCCGCGCCACCTCCGCCCCAAAGCGCGTCTCGATCTCGCTCAGCGGAACGCCCACGTCTTCGGGCACGTCGTGGAGCAGCGCCGCGACGATGGACGTACCGTCCATGCGCACCTCGGCCAGGGTCTGAGCGGCGGCCAGCGGGTGGAGGATGTAGTCCTCGCCCGACTGGCGATGCTGCCCCGCGTGGCACTCGGCGGCATAGGCATAGCCTCGCCGGATGGTTTCCACGTCGGCGGGCCCGAGGTACTTCTCGACCTCGGCCAGCAAGTCCTGCCAGGCGTGCTCGGCCTGAATCTGGGTGGTCTGGGCTACCATCGTCTCTCACGCGCGCGAGCCTGCAACATTATACCCCAGCTAGCCAGGCAGAGCCGGATGCGGGCACAACCGGTTTCGGCTGGCAAGCGGCTCGCCCTGCCGGGTCATCGTCCTGAAGGGGGAAGTTGCCGCCCTGAAGGGCGGACCTGGGCGTGAGATGGGGGCCTGGAGGGGATCTAAGTGAGCCGAGGCAAGAAGTTGCCGCCCTGAAGGGCGGACCTGGGCGTGAGGCCCGCCCTTCAGGGCGGCAGCTCCAGCCCCCAGACCTGGGCGTGAGGCCCGCCCTTCAGGGCGGCAGCCCCGGCCCCCAGACCTGGGCGTGAGGCCCGCCCTTCAGGGCGGCAGCTCCAGCCCCGGCGAGCAGTAGTTCTCCCTTCAGGACGATGACCCACCCTGCCTCTCCCCCGCTCACCAGCCTGCCCCGGCTACGGCGGCAGCTCCAGCCCCGGCGAGCAGTAGTTCTCCCTTCAGGACGATGACCCACCCTGCCTCTCCCCCGCTCACCAGCCTGCCCCGGCTACGAAGGGCAACTCCGCGGCCGCGGGCAGCCCGGCCAGGCCGGTGGCCTGGGCGACCGATCGGACGATGGCCGCGGCGAGCGCCTGCACGGCCATCGCGCCCACGCGGCTCACGTCGGCGGGCAGCCCGGGGGCCGGCAGCGAAAGCACGATAGCCGTATCGCCATCGTACATGGTATGGGCGGGGCGGATGGCCCGCGCCAGCCCGTCGTGGGCCATCTGAGCCACTCGCGTGGCCTGCGCCCCACTCAACGGGGCATTGGTCGCCACGAGCGCGAGGGTGGTATTGGCCCCGCCAAAGCCCCCGACCCGCCCGGCTTTCAGGATCGCCTCGGCGTCGGCGAAGCCGCTATCGTCCGGCCGCCGGGCTCCGGCGATGATCCGGCCGCTGGCCGGATCGACCACGTTGCCCAGGGCGTTGGTCGCCACCAGGGCGCCAACCAGGAGCCCGTCCGCGCCGCGCTCGCACGCGCTGCCCAGCCCGCTCTTGGTGGCGCGCTGGGCCCCCAGCACTTTGCCCACCGAGCAGCCAGTGCCGGCCCCCACGCAGCCCTCCTGCACCGGCTCCGCCGTGGCCACCTGGGCCGCGGCGTAGCCCCAGTCGGCGTCGGGCCGCACGTCGGCCCGTCCGAGCTGCAGGTCGTAGAGCACCACCGCCGGCACGATGGGCACCACGCCGGCCGGGGTCGGGAACCCGATGCCCTGCTCCTCCAGCCAGCGCATCACGCCCCCCGCCGCGTCCAGGCCGAAGGCGCTGCCGCCGCTCAGCACCACCGCATGGACCCGCTCCACCAGGCTGCCCGGCCGCAGCAGGTCCGTCTCGCGGCTGCCTGGCGCCGCGCCGCGCACGTCGATCCCGGCCACGGCGCCGCCTGCGCACAGGATCACCGTGCAGCCCGTGGCCGCCACGGGATCGGAGCGATGCCCGACCAGCACCCCGGGCACGGCAGTCAGCGATTCTGGATTGGGCATAGCAGAGGAACCAGGCCACCTCCTCCCAGGGCGCCAATCGGGCCTGCCTCGATTATATCGGGCCGGAGCTTTCTCCAGGGCGTGCTCAGAGGTATGCCCGCGCGCTACAAGTGCCGCATGCGTGAGCCCTGGTACGCTGTGCCCCACGTCCACGAGGCTGGCGGCTTCCTGACCGCCATGAGCGGCTCGGTCCCAAAGCTGGTGGCCAACGAGGCAGGCGCGGTAGCGCCGAACACCCTCCACCAGTTCCAGGGCTGGCGCCACTTCAAGCGCATCACGCCCTCGCCCCTGAACCCGATCGAGCTGGTCGGGGGCTACGGCCACATTCGCCCCGACGTGCTGTCGCTCACCCCCGGGCCCAACGACCGGGGCACCCGGGTGGAGGTGCGCAAGGCGCTGTCCTGATGCGTAATGCGTAATGCGTAATACGTAACGCGAGGCATGTCGCATGACGCATCACGTATTACGCATTACGTTAGCGCCCGGGCGGGAGACGCTGGAGGCCTCCCGCCCGGGGTGCTCGAACCGCCGGGGCTCGGCGGGGCGCTACCTTCGGTGTACGGCGCTCACCGCGAACTCGCCGCGCTCGCCGTGGCAGACCGTGCAGGCCTCACGCCCTCCGCTGGCGGTCATCGTGTCGGCATGCGCCACGGCGGCTTTGCTGTCGTGGCAGCCCGTACACAGCGTCTGTATTGGCTGCGTCACCGAGACGACGGTATCATCCTGGCGGACCGTCGCCGGTTGAATGCCCTGGCGCATGAAGTCCAGGAGATTCGAGTTGGGAAGGTGGCACTTCGTACACTCGCGCCGGTCTGCCGGGAAGCGCGCCTCCGACAGATTCACCGGCTGAGGGTTGTTCGGCGCGCCACCAAAGATGATGAACGGCTTGTCCTGTTGCTCCTCGCCGGTGTGAATCCTGTGGATCAGCCGGTTGAAGACGATCGATTGGGGAGGCTGCGGCCCGTTCGCCTGGGTGCGCTTGGCACTGTCGGTGGCGTTGGGGTTGTGGCAGAGCACGCAGAACTCAGTGTTCCTGCGAGTACCGCCATGCAGCGCCAGCGTCTCATGGCAGCGGTTGCAGTTGTTCAAGTCGACCACCCGCTTGCGCGGCATGGGGACGCTGTCGGTGACCGCGCCGAAGGCCACCTTGTTGAACCCCACGTCCCTGATCTGCGTGCTGCCCTCCTCATTCTCGAGCAACTCGCCCGAGGCCTTCCTCAGCTCGGCCGCCAGAAAGCCCTGGATACCCACCGCGTACGTGCCGGCCGCATCGTCGGGTATCTTTGCGTTGAAGGTGTAGCTGAAGTTGCCATCGTCGGTTGGGGTCGCGCGGTTGGCGTTCTCGGACACCGCGTTGGCGTAGTCGGTGGTTGGCCCGGCGAGGACGAGGGACAGGCTGGCCATCTCCGACGGCTCGATGGGCTGCCCGGCCTTGTCCTTGATGTTGAAGGTCACCGTGGGCGACTGGCCCGGCTGCGTGTCCGTGAAGCTCACGATCTGGAAGTTGACCCCCCTGAGCTGCTTGGACTTCTCGGGAATGGTGTGGGCGCCGGTGACCGACTCACCGAACTCGGGTCCGTCGGCCTTGTGGCAGTTCGCACAGGTCGAGTTGGCCCGGGTGGCCTCAGAATGGTTCGGTCCGGCACTGAAGTCCGACCGGTCGTGGCAGGCCCCGCAGGCCTCGGCGCTGGGCCTGGTCTTGAAGTTCTCCGCCTGCGCGCCCTGGTGGCAGGTCTGGCAGTTCCTGGTGTCCTGGGGCCAGCGAATGCCGGAGAAGTCGATGGCGTTCTGCCCGAAGCCGACGATGAAGTAGGGCGTTCCCGCCACCACGCTGGGCAGCCTGGCCCCCGAGTGGATCTTGTGGACCAGCACCTTGAACTCGACGGGGTTGCCCGTTTCTGGATCCGTGGTCTGCGAGGTATGGCAGAGCACGCACAGCCTGGTGTCTCTTCGGGTGCCGCCGTGGGCTGCCAGGTTGGTGTGGCAGGCGTTGCAGGCGTCGGTCTTCACCACCTCCCGCCTCACCTGGACCTCTCCACCGGCCGGCACGAAGTCGAACGCGTCGTTGGAGACGAAAGCCCGAGCCGCGCGGGTGGCGTAGCCGGCGACCGTATGGGTTGCCCGCGCGTCGAAGTCGGCGGGCAGCACGGTGCCGAAGGTGTAGGTGAACTTGCCGCCTCCCAGCTCGGCGAAGGTGCCGCCGGTATCGACGCCTGCCTGGGAGGCGCTCGCCAGCGCCGGCCTGGTCGTCTTCCCGGCGAACCGGAAGTCCCTGCCGGGAACGTTGCTCACCACGTAGTTGACGTACCTGGTGTTCCTGGTCTCCGGATCGGTCTGGATGCTGGCGATCAGGAAGCGCAGCCCGCCCTGGTCGAGTTCGGCGATGCGGAGCGGGTTGCCCCCGGCGTCGGCCAGCGTGAAGGTCACCACCGGCTTCCGGTCGGCCGGGATCGAGGCGCTGAGAATCTTGAGCTGGACGCCGCCAGCCGAGCCGGCCACCTGAGAGGTAGCCAGCGGCGGGTCCCAGAGGTACAGGATGGCTACGGCCGCGGTGGCCACGATGACACTTGCGGCCAGGATTGCGATCCTCCTCGCGATCACGATCGGTTACACCCTCCCTCTTGCACTGGTCGCGTTGATCGGATCGATGCGGGTCGATCCGCTACAGGAACGACTTCTTCCCTCCTCCACACCTCCTTTCCATAGCACATCCATGGCAACGTGCTACGCACGATCGGAGCGCCCGATTATCGCACCAAATCGCCCGTTCTGCAATCAACTGTGGAGACGCGGCGAGAGGGGCACCGGCATTATGCCGCGCAGCTCAACCCTGCGGAACCCGGCTGGCCAGCGCATTGCCCATGCCGTGGCAAGGGCGCCCGACGCGCTGGCGTTGCTGGCGCAGCTTACGAAAACCGTGCCCCCTCTGTGGGGGCAGGCACAGGGGCCTGCCCCTACAGCGGGAGCGCCATGGCGCTCACCCCAAGGCCGCGCGCAGACCTCTGCACCTCACCCACCGCCACGGGTGCGGGTCACGTTTCCGCGCGGAGCGCCGGCCTGCCTGGGAGCGCAGACATTCTGTTTCTGTTGATTTTCTCGTGGAGGCCTCCACTGGCGGGCT
>JACQUR010000053.1 GCA_016210245.1 Chloroflexota bacterium | reverse complement strand
GCCCAGATGGTCCCGAAGGAAGAAGCACAACTGCCCGGACGTCTGGAGCTTCGGGACGTAACCACTGAGGTAGATCCGGTCGATGCCACTGACCGTGAGCGAGACATGGTTCTGTAGTATGCTGTGCATGTTGGCGAGCATCGGTGGGTGTCCTCCTACAGAGGTGTCTTCATCAGCCCCATCATACTCGCTCAACGCAGGGGGCGCTGGCCTCTTCACGAGCCGGCGCCCCTCTGCTCGTCGGTTTGAGGCGAAGCTTCGCTAGAATCCTCTCATGGGCCCCTCCACTCCCACGCCAGCCGAAGCGCTCCTGCTGGAGCGCCTGGCCGCCTGCGGGCGGCTGACCTTTGCCGAGTTCATGGAGCTGGCGCTCTACGCGCCAGAGGTGGGCTACTACGCCAGCCAGGCGGTGCTGGGTGCTCAGGGCGACTACGTGACCAGCCCGGAGCTGCACCCCGCCTTCGGCGCGCTGCTCGGCCGCCAGGTGGAGGACTGCTGGCGGGCGCTCGACCGCCCCGCCCCTTTCTACGTGCGCGAGGTGGGAGCCGGCAGTGGCGCCCTGTGCCGCGACCTGCTGGCCTGGACGCGGGTCGCCGCCCCGGACCTGGAAGAAGCCCTGACCTACGAGCTCGTCGAGCGCAGCCCGGCTCTGCGCGCCCGCCAGGCTGACACTCTAGCCCACGCCGGCCTCGCCTCTGCCCGAGTCGAATGGCTGGGGCCCGGGTTGGAGGTTGGAGGTTGGAGGTTGAATCCAACCTCCAACCTCCAACCTCCAACCCGAAGCCTTGTCGGCTGTGTGCTGTCCAACGAACTGCTGGACAGCTTCCCGGTCCACCTGGTGACCATGCGCCAGGGCGGGCTGCGCGAGCTGTACGTGGCCCGGGCGGGCGACGGCTTCGCGCTGGTGGAGGACGCACCCTCCACGCCGGCTCTGGAGGCCTACTTCGCGCGCCTGGGGCTGCGGCCGGGCGAGGGCTGCCGGGCCGAGGTCAACCTGGCGGCGATGGACTGGATGGCCGCCGTGGCGGGCTGGCTGGAGCGCGGCCTGGTGCTCACTCTCGACTACGGGCATCTAGCGCCCGAGCTGTACTCGCCCCGGCGTCGGCTCGGCACGCTGCTGTGCTACTACCGCCACACCTTGAGCAGCGATCCGCTGCGGCGCATCGGGCACCAGGACCTCACCAGCCACGTCGACTTTACCACCCTGGCGGAGACGGGCGAGCGCCACGGCCTGCGCACCCTCGGGCTGATCGGCCAGGCCCGCCTGCTCACCCAACTCGGCCTGCCAGCCTGGGGCGAGCGGCTGGGCCAGCTCCCCAGCCTGGAGCGGGAGGCCAACCAGCGGGCGCTACGGGAGCTGGTGGACCCCGATGGGCTGGGCCGGGTGGGGGCGCTCTTCCAGCAGCGCGGCCTGGACGACTACGTGCCCCTCGGCTTGCGCCCGGATGCTCCGCCGCCGGACCCATCCTGCCTGCCAATGCTCGCCCCGGACGCGCTCCGCCTGCCCTCGCCCGCCGAACTGGACAGCCTGGCCGACTTCGAGCCGATGTGGCGAGCGTTCGTCTCGGGCGACGAAACCGAGCTTGACGGGTGATCCGCCCTATCCACAACTTCCCGGCGCAGCCCAGCTTGACGGATCTCAGGAGCATGGCCTATCTTTGGGTTGATAGATAGGCGATGAACGAGAGGAGTAGGCGTCGCTGAGCCGCCAGAGAGAGTGGGCCACCGGCTGAAAGCCCGCTCCGGCCACAGGCGCTGAAGGTCGCTCGGGAGCTGGGCGCTCGAGTACCCATTGGGTGAGTAGGGCGCTCCGGATCGGCCCGTTACAGCCAGGAACAAGCCCGTCCAAAGGGCCTGCGTCTCGTTTGTGGCACGGCTTGCCGTGCCACTACCGAGACGCAGGCGAGCCGGGGAAGCAAGGTGGTACCACGAAGGAGCCCTCTCGTCCTTGCGGCGAGGGGGCGTTCTTGTTTGATTCTGGACGGCGAGGTGGCGCTATGGCAGAGATCGCGGACGAGGCGACGCGCGAGTACGCGCCCTACAACCCGGCCGAGGTGGAGGGCAGGTGGTACGCCTTCTGGGAGCAGCACGGCTACTTCAAGCCTCGGAGGGACCCCTCTGTGCGGCCCTTCACCATCATCATGCCGCCGCCCAACGTGACCGGCGCGCTGCACATGGGCCACGCCCTCACCGCTTCGATCGAGGACGCGCTGGTGCGCTGGCACCGCATGCTGGGCGAGCCCACCCTGTGGCTGCCCGGGCGCGACCACGCCGGCATCGCCGGCCAGTGGGTGGTGGAGAAGCTGCTGGCCCAGGAGGGCAAAACCCGCTACGACCTCGGGCGCGAGCGCTTCCTGGAGCGGGTCTGGGAATGGATGAACACCTACGGACAGATCATCCGCGAGCAGCACAAGCGCCTGGGCGCCTCGGCCGACTGGGAGCGCGAGTGCTTCACTATGGACCCCGGCCCCTCCCGCGCCGTCCGCACGGCCTTCGACCGCCTGAACGAGCAGGGGCTGATCTACCGAGGCAAGCGGATCACCAACTGGTGCCCGCGCTGCCGCACCGCGCTCTCGGACCTGGAGGTGGAGCACGAGGACGTGCCCGGGCAGCTTACCCACGTGCGCTACCCCATCGTCGGCGCCCCCCAGGAGGCGGTCACCATCGCTACCACCCGCCCCGAGACGATCCTGGCCGACACCGCCGTGGCGGTGAACCCCCAGGACCCGCGCTACCAGCACCTGGTCGGCCGCCGGGCCGTGGTGCCGCTGGTCCGCCGGGAGGTGCCGATCATTGCCGACGAAGCGGTGGACCCGGCCTTTGGCACCGGCGCGCTCAAGATCACGCCAGGCCACGACCCGGTCGACTTCGAGGTGGGCCAGCGCCACCACCTGGACACGGTGCTGGTC
>JACQUR010000541.1 GCA_016210245.1 Chloroflexota bacterium | reverse complement strand
GCCTCCTGCCGACTGCCTCCAGCCTGCTGCCTCCTGCCTACTGCCATCTGGCTCCTGCCTCCTGCCTACTGCCGACTGACCGCCGGCTCCTTCCCTCCCACGCGGGCGGCCCCGCGGAAGAAGACGATGGTCAGCACCAGCAGGTAGAAGAGGCTGCCCCCAATCCACATGATCAGCCCGCCAGCCTGCTGGTCGTCCAGGGCCGAGATGCCCCAGATTCTTGGCGCGGCCGCATACGACGGGTACTGGGCTACGCTGGCATCGGTCAGGAGCGCGCCGACCATGAGCATCGGGAAGGTCTGCAAGAAGAGGTAGAGCAACTGGACCGGCGGCGGGATGGGCGGCGCTTCCGGCGCCGGGCTCAGCACCGGCCACCAGGCCAGGAGCGCCGCCCCCATGAACACCAGGTGCTCCAGCGTATGGACGCCCTGCTGGCGCAGGGTGAGGTCGTAGAAGGCAGGCACGTGAGAGCCGGCGAAGGCCGCGTTGAAGACGACGTAGGCCACCGGAGGGAAGGTGAGCACGCGCAGCCCGCGGGCGACCACCTCCACCCGGAGCACGGGCCGCAGCATCCAGGGCGGAATGCCCAGCAGGAGCAGGGTGGGCATGGCCATGGTCAGCAGCAGGTGCTGGACCATGTGGGCGCTGAAGAGGGAGTGGTCGCTCAACTCGTGCAGCGGCGAGTACAGGGCCAGCAGCACGGCCAGGTCGCCCAGCATGAACGCAGCCACCCGCCAGCGCCCCACCGGAGGCGCGTCCAGCGGGCGCAGGCGCCGCGCCGCGACCAGGTAGCCAGCAGCCAGGGCCAGCACGCCCAGCAGCACGGAGGCGTCGCCGTGCCAGTTGGCGAGCAGGAGCGTGGCGGGGTCTTCAGCCGGAGCAGCCGGTGGGGTCATGGGCGCCTTTCTGCCGCCTGTCGCCCGCTTCAGGTCGCGGGGATGCCCTGGTGGAAGAGGGCTAGCAGGGCGATGATCAGCGAGGCCGCGATGGCCAGGCCACTCACGAAGAAGCCGGCAAAGAGCCGGCTGTCGAACTTCAGGTGCATGTAGAACATGGCAACCAGCAAGAACTTGGAGGCCGAGAGCAGCAGCAAGATGGGAACCAGCACGCCGGCCAGCGCCTGGATGTAGATGGCGGTCACCTCGAGCGCGGTGATGGCGGTCAGGACGGCGGCAATCGTCACGTAGGTGCGCGCCGTTGGGTGCGGGTGCTCCAGCGCGTGGTCTTCACCATGCATCGGCCAATCCCCCCGAGCGGTTGCTGCGGGTTGGAGGTTGGAGGTTGAAGGTTGGATCCTCCAACCTTCAACCTCCAACCTCCAACACCTCTAGGGTATCAGGTACACCACCGTAAAGATCACAATCCAGACCACGTCCACGAAGTGCCAGTACAGGCCGGCCAGTTCGACCTTCAGGCTGTGCTGCGGCTGGATGAGGCCCATGCGCGACAGGCCCAGCAGCGAGAGCAGCCAGATGACGCCGATGGTGACGTGGCCGCCATGAAAGCCGGTCAACACGAAGAACGTGGAGCCGAACAGGTTCTGCTGGAGCGACAGCCCCTCGCGCACGAAGGAGGTGAACTCGTAGTACTGGCCGCCCAGGAAGATCGAGCCCAGCAGGGCGGTGGCCAGCAGCCAGATGCGCAGTCCGCGCTGGTCGCCCCGCTGAATGGCTGCCAGCGCCAGGACCATGGTCAGGCTGCTCATCAGCAGCACGAAGGCGCTGACGGAGGTATAGGGGATGTCGAAGATCTCGTGCGGGTAGGGCCCGGCCAGGCTGCGGCCCTTGTACACCAGGTAGGTGACGATGAGCGAGCCGAAGAACAGGCATTCCGAGCCCAGGAACACCCACATCAGCAGCTTGCGGTTGTCCAGGCCGGTCGCGGTAGGCTCGGCGTGCGCCGCTGCCCCATGCTCGAACGTCGTTGCGTGCTCCAACGTGCTGTCCCTCCGTCAGTCAACAGTCGACAGTCGATAGTTTGCTCGTGTCCTTTCGACTGTCGACTGTCGACTCTCGACTGTCGACTGTCGACTCCCCTGACTGTCGACTCACCCGACAAGCTCAGCCGGCCGGCTCGAAGGCCCAGCCGTAGAGGCCGGCCAGGAGGTAGGCCACGCCAATGGCGCTGATCACGTAGCTGGTGATGAAGCCCGTCGCAGCCAGCACGATCCCCAGAGCCACGATGAAGGGGAAGATGGATGGCCTGGGCAGGTGGATGCGCTCGCCGCGCAGCGTCGCCAGGTCCAGCTCGTCCACCGCCCCGCCGGCGATCCTGGTGTGCTCGCCCGCCTTCGTCTCCCTGGCTCGGCGCGCCCGCTCCCGCTTCCAGTGCCAGAGCACATCACGGGCCTCGATGTGTGGCATGCGCGCGAAGTTGTAGGGCGGCGGGGGCGAGGAGGTCGCCCACTCGAGCGTCCGGCCATCCCAGGGGTCGGCGGAGGCGCGCTGGCCGTAGCGCAGGCTGGTGAAGGCGTTGGCCAGGAAGACCAGCACCGACAGCGCGATGACGAAGGCGCCAATCGTGGCCACCAGGTTCCACAGCTCCCAACCCATCCCCGCGGGATAGGTGTAGATGCGGCGCGGCATCCCCTCCACCCCGAGGAAGTGCATCGGGAAGAAGGTCACGTTGAGGCCAACGAACGTCAGCCAGAAGTGCAGCTTGCCCAGCCGCTCGTCGAGCAGGCGCCCGCTGAACTTGGGGAACCAGTAGTAGATGCCTGCGAACAGACCCAGGACGGCGCCAGCGAACAGCACGTAGTGGATGTGGGCGACCACGAAGTAGGTGTCGGTCTGCTGCCAGTCGACCGGCGGCACGGCATGCATCACGCCGCTCAGCCCACCGATGATGAACATGCTAATGAAGCCCACGGCGAAGTAGAGGGCCGTGGCCATCCGAATCGAGCCGCCGATCAGCGTGCCGATCCAGTTGAACACCTTCACCCCCGTGGGCACCGCGATCAGCATGGTGGTCGCGGCGAAGACGGAGTTCGCCACCGGCCCCAGGCCCACCGCGAACATGTGGTGAGCCCACACGCCATAGCCCAGGAAGGCAATGGCGGCGCTGGCGAAGACCACGAAGGGGTAGCCGAAGAGCGGCTTGCGGGCGAAGGTGGGCAGCACCTCGGAGACGATGCCCATCGGCGGCAGGATCAGGATGTAGACCTCCGGATGGCCGAAGATCCAGAACAGGTGCTGCCACAGCACCGGGTCTGCGCCCCTGGCGACCACATAGAAGCTGGTGCCGAAGAAGCGGTCGAACAGCAGCAGCGTGACCGCGATGGTGAACACCGGGAAGGCGAAGATGATCAAGAAGGAGGTGATGAGCGTGGTCCAGACGAAGATCGGCATGCGCAGCAGCGACATGCCCGGCGCGCGCAGGTTGACGATGGTGACCATGAAATTGAAGGCGGCCGCCAGCGAGGCGACGCCGAGCACCTGCAGGCCCAGGACGTAGAAGTCCGCGCTGTGGGTGTTCGCGTAGGGCCGCTCGGTCAGGGGGGCGTAGGCGAACCAGCCCACGTCCGCTGGTGTGCCCGCGACCCAACTGGCGTTCAGCAGCAGCGCGCCCGCCAGGAAGATCCAGTAGGAGAGCGCGTTCAGGCGCGGGAAGGCCACGTCGCGGGCGCCGATCAGCAGCGGCACCACGTAGTTGAAGAAGGCCGCGGCGAGCGGCATGACCACCAGGAAGATCATGGTCAGCGCATGCATGGTGAACAGGGCGTTGAAGGTGTCGGGCGCCACCACCTTGCCGTCCGGAACGGCGAGCTGGAGCCGGATCAGCAGCGCCTCGATCCCGCCAACCAGGAAGAAGACGAACGCCGTGGTCCCATACAGGATGCCGATGCGCTTGTGGTCCACCGTCGTGAGCCACGACCAGAGGACGGGGTAGACGCGGCCCAGCGCCCCGGTTTCCGGCGGCACCGTCGTCGCCATCATGCGCCTCCCATGTTGCCCTTCAAGCCCCGCGCTACAACTGCGTTCCAAATCGGACCGGGCACCGCACTGCTCACTTCAAGCTCTCCAGGTACGCCACCAGCGCCTCGATGTCCACGTCGCTCAGGTGCAGGTTGGGCATCTGGTTGCCCGGCTTGACCTCCTGAGGATCGCGCAGCCAGCGGGCGAGGTTCTCGGGTGTGTTGTCGAGCACCGCGCCCGCCAGGCTGGTGCGGCTGCCCACGTGGGTCAGGTTCGGCCCAATCTTGCCCTGGGCGGGCGTGCCAGCCACGGTATGGCACCCCACGCAGGCGCTGCGGGCGAACACCTGGGCTCCCTCCTGGGCCTTGCCCGCGGCCTGGGACGGCGGCGCCTGCTGGCTCTGCACCCAGGCGTCGAATTCCTCGGGTGTGTGGGCGATCAGCCGCAGCTTCATGTTGGCGTGCTGGAGGCCGCAGAACTCGACGCACTGTCCAAGGTACGTGCCCGCCTGGTAGGCGGTCAGGTAGAGATGATTGGTGTGCCCGGGCACCACGTCCATCTTCCCCCCCAACCTGGGCACCCAGAAGCTGTGAATCACGTCGGCCGACTTGAGCGTGAAGCTGATGGGGCGGCCGACAGGAATGTGGACCTCGTTGGCGGTGACCACCTGCGCGTCCGGGTACTCCAGCTCCCACCACCACTGGTGGCCGGTGACCACGATCTCCAGCCCATCGCTACCCGGGGGCGTGGCCGCGGCGAAGATGGCCTGGATGGTGGGGATGGCGATGACGAAGAGGACGACGGCGGGAGCGATGGTCCAGGCAACCTCCAGGCGAGTGTTGCCGTGGACCTGGGGCGGCAGGACGTCGTCGGGCCGGCGGCGGTAGCGCAGCGTTGCGTACACCAGGGCCGCCTCGACCACCACAAACACCCCCGCTGCCATCCAGAAGACGAGCACGTACAGGTCCTGGATCCGCTGTGCGTGATCGGAGAAGGGGACGATGGTGGTTTGCGGGCCTTCTCCCATGCCCAGGCAGCCCGAGAGCACGGCCGTAGCTGCGAGCAGCAGCGCGAGGGGCACCCACCGCAGTGGGGAGCGGATTCGAACCGCCATGGCTCCGTCGGTCCTCCTTGTCATGGCCACAGCAAGGGCCCTTTCGTGCCCGGTGCGCGGAACGTCCCGCGGCAGGCAGCCCGAGACGAAACGGATGGGGCGGCTGCGCGCGAGCGCCGGGCCGCGCAGTCCATCCGCCAGCCACGGCCGCGCCGCCAGCGCGCTCCACACGTGCTCGCTCGTCCAAGCGTTGCTGCCTCTCCTGCGATCATGCACCAGAACACAGAAGATTGCAAGTAGGGGAGTGGTTTGCCCTGTCTTGCTGACCTTCGCTGGCGTGGGGGCGAAGCAGGCGCCCACCCCGTTTTTCTCTTGCCGCTGGACCTACCGGCACGCCCCTTGCGCCCCGGGAACGTTGAGCGCAGTATCGGGAGAGACCATGGCGAGCGGGCGACGGCGACAGCTTCGGGCGTTGATCGTCGAGGATGACGAGGCGGTGGCGGGCGTCATGGCCGACGCCCTGGCCAGCGGCGGGTTCCAGGTGGTAGTGGCCAGCAACGGGGCCGAGGCCGTGCGCCTGGCCCAGGCGGCCCCGCCCGACGTGGTACTGCTGGACCTGGGCCTGCCGGAGCTGAGCGGCCACAGCGTGCTCCACGAGCTGCGCGAGGCCGAGCCCACGTGCCGGGTCCCCGTGATGGTGGTGACCGGCTTGCCCCACTTGCTTCCCGCCGAGGACCGGGCGCTCATCCAGACCCTGGTGCAGAAACCCTTCGACGTCCCCTCCCTGGTCCGGGCCGCGCGATGGGCCGTCCACCAGCAACCCCAGGCGACCATTGGCACCCCGCCGGTGCCGCCGGGCGAGCTCTGAACTGCCGCGCAAAACCCTGAACCTACCCCAACATTTCGAATTTCTAAATTCGAATTTCGAAATCCGATGGCTTTCTCCCGCGGGCAGCGATAGTGTTTAATGCTTCCAGGGACCGCCTTGGAGCAGAGGCCACGGCGAGGCAGACGGGGGACCAGGCAACGCGGAGCGCAGCCGGCCACTGGCTGCGCCCGATTGCCTTCTGCCTTGTGGCCGCTGAGGGAGGACCTGTGGCCCTGGAACCAGCCCTGACCACGCGAGGCATGCTGGACACCCTGCGGGAGCTGGGCGTGACCCACGTGGTCTGGCTGCCCGACAGCGAGTCCGGCTTCCTGTACCGGGCGCTGGCCGAGAGCCCGGACCTCCACCTGGTGCCCATCGCGCGGGAGGGCGAGGCAGTGGCCATCGCCGCCGGGCTGCTCGCCGGGGGGAAGCGGCCGGTGGTGATCGTGCAGAGCACCGGCTTCTACGAGTCCGGCGACTCGCTGCGCGGCCTGGCGATCGACTGCCGCTTGCCGCTGCTGCTGCTGATCGGCTACCGCGGCTACAACCCCCACGGACCCACGAACGACTCCGCCGCCCGCTTCCTCGAGCCGGTCCTGAAGGCCTGGGAGCTGCCCACCTCCGTGCTGCTGAGCGACGCCGACCTGCACCTGGTGCAGCGCGCCTACCACCAGGCCCGGCAGCGCCCGGGGCCCGTGGCGGTGCTCCTGGGCCGGGAGTACCAGGCATGATGGATGGCAACGAGGTGCTGCGCGTCCTGGCCCTGGCCAGGACCGACGAGGTGGTGGTGACCACCATGTCCACCGCGCGCGAGTGGCCGCGCTTCTCGCGGCGCGAGGCGCTGGACGTGCCCCTGCTCGGCTGCATGGGCAAGGCCTCGTCGCTGGGGCTGGGCATCGCCCTGGCCCGCCCGGAGCGCCGGGTGCTGGTCCTGGACGGCGACGGCTCGCTGCTCATGAACCTGGGCTCGCTGGCCACGGTGGCCGGGCTGGCGCCCGGGAACTTCGTCCACTTCGTCTTCGAGAACGGGACGTACGACACCACGGGCGGGCAGCCAATCCCAGCCGCGGGCGTGGTAGACTTCGCCGGCCTGGCGCTGGAGGCCGGCTACCGCGCGGCCTACGAATTCGACGACCTGGACGAACTGCAGGCTGCCCTGCCAACCATCCTCGGAGAGGAGGGACCCATCCTGGTCGACGTCAAAGTAGAGCCCGGCTGGTCCCACTCGCCCTTCCCCAGACGCGGCACCGCCCAGGCGCTGGCCGAACTGTCGGCGTATTTTGGATTTTAGATTGTAGATTTTGGATTAGGCTCACCGATGGGCGCTGAATCGCAAGTCCAGGAACCACCAACGAATGGTGCCTGCACGCCGCCGGAGTCCCCCAGCACCAATCCAAAATCCAAAATCCAAAATCCAAAATCCCCGATCGCCCTGTCCAGCGGCTCCCTCTACACCTACGGCCTGGCGCGCTTCTTCGAGCTGGCCCGGGCAGCCGAGGCCGAGGCGGTCGAGGTGATCGTGGACTACCGCTGGGACACCCGCCAGGCCGAGTACCTGCTGCGGCTGCGAGACGAGCACGGACTGCCCATCGTCGCGCTCCATGCCCCTTTCTGTCCCGTGCGCGGGATGGCGACCGACTACCTGGGCTGCGTCCGCGCGGCCGTTCGACTGGCCGAGCGCGTGGGCGCGCAGGTGGTGGTCGTCCACCCCGAGTGGGCGGAGCAGCGTACCCTTGCCGCCCGCCTGCGCCGCGCGCTGGCCGAGCTCCAGGCGAACACCTCGGTCACCCTGGCGGTGGAGAACATGCCCTACCAGCGCCTGGTCAAGCACCCCCGCTACCCGACCTGTACCGTGGAGCGCCTGGCAGGCTTCCCGTCTGTGGCGCTCGACACCGCGCACTGTGGGACCGCCGACCTCGACCTGCTGGCCGCCTACCGCGCCCTGGCCGGTCGCGTGCGCCACGTTCACCTCTCCGACTTCCGCGACGGGCGCGAGCACCTGCTGCCGGGCGATGGTGCCCTGCCGCTGGCTGCCTTCCTGGGCGCGCTGGCCGAGGACGGCTACCAGGGCATCATCACCCTCGAGCTGTGCCCCTCCGCCATGCATGCCGGCAAAGATGCCGCCGTGCTCGCCCGCTTCCGCCGCGCCCTCGCCTTCTGCCGCGAGCACTTCCAGGTGGCTGGCGAGCAGCTCGTGGCCAGTCGGCAGCCAGTGTCGGTGTAGGGGCAGCAGTTCCCCCTGGCCAGCCGGGTGTGACCGGTTTCTGTGCCGGCGGTCGCTGAGCCGTAGGGGGCGACGGCCCGGTCGCCCCGCCGCCCCGAGCCGTAGGGGGCGACGGCTCTGTCGCCCCGCCGCCCCGAGGGCGGCAGAGCGTGGTGCCCAGGGGGCCGGAGGAGAGCTGCTGGCCGGCCCCCTGGCCACCACGCCGTGCCGCCCTCGGGGCGGCGGGCAGACCGGGCCGTCTGCCCCTACGACCTCCACGCACAACTACTGGGCGGACCCGGCCAGCCTCTTGACGCCCGCCTCCCGCGCTCGTACCATACTATCGAGATATATCGCCACATATCTCGATACTCTCATCCGGGGAGGCAGCCATGTTCGGCAAGGCCTGGGTGCTCGGCTTCGGACCCTGGCGCGAGCGCCTGTTCGAGAAGGGCGACCTCAAGGTCATCATCCTCGACCTGCTCAAAGACAAACCCCGCCACGGCTACGAGATCATCCGCTCCCTGGAGGAGCGCTCCGGCGGCCTCTACGCCCCCAGCCCGGGCGCGGTGTATCCTACGCTCCAGATGCTGGAGGACATGGGCTACGTCACCGTCGTCCAGCAGGACGGCAAGAAGATCTACACCATCACCGAGGAAGGGCGCCGGTTCCTGGCCGAGCGCGAGCAGCGGGTGGAGGACATCTGGGGCCGCGCGAGCGGCTGGTGCGGGCCCGGCCTGGGCGACGAGGTGCAGGAGATGGTCCACGAGCTGCGCGACCTCGCCCGCCTCTTCCGCCGCTACGGCCGTGGGCGCTGGGCCGATCCCGAGAAGCTGCGCCGTATCCGTGAGGTCGTCTCCCGCGCCTGCCACGACATCGAGGCCATTCTGGCGGAGTAAGCGGTGGACAACCAGCACTCAGCACTCGGCGCGCAGCGCTCAGCGTTGCCCAGTGTGGACGTTGCCATCCAGGTCGAGGGGCTGGTCCGGCGCTATGGCGGGCTCGTCGCGGTGGACAACGTCTCGTTCACCGTCCGGCGTGGCGAGATCTTCGGCCTCCTGGGACCCAACGGGGCGGGCAAGACCACCACGCTCGAGATCCTGGAGACGCTCCGCCAGCCCAGCGCCGGGCGGGTGCTGGTGGACGGGCTGGACGCGCTGCGCCAGCCGTGGGCGGTCAAGCGGCGGATCGGCGTGCAGCTCCAGGCAGCCGGCTTCTACCCCGACCTCACCCTGGTCGAGCTGCTGCGCTTCTTCGCCGCGCTCTACGGAGTAGCCGTCGACCCGGGGAAGGTGCTGGCCCAGTTCAGCCTGGAGGACAAGGCTCGGGTCCATTTCGACCGCCTCTCGGGCGGGCAGAAGCAGCGCTTCGCCCTGGCGACCGCGCTGCTGCACCGCCCCGTCATCCTCTTCCTGGACGAGCCGACCACCGGCCTGGACCCTCAGGCGCGCGTCAACCTGTGGGAGCTGATCCGCGAGATCCACGTCCAGGGGGTGACGGTGGTGCTGACTACCCACTACATGGAGGAGGCCGAGCGGCTGTGCGACCGGCTGGCGATCATGGACCGGGGGCGGATCATCGCCACCGGGACGCCGCGGGCGATGATCGACGCCCTGCTGGCCGACGGCTTCAAGAAGCCCCAGGTGCGCCGGGAGGCCTCGCTGGAGGACGTGTTCCTGCACCTGACCGGCAAGAGCCTGCGCGATGCGTGACCCCATCCACGCTCCGTCCCAGGTGCGCGCCTTCCTCGCCCTGGCCCTGTATCCCTTCCTGGCCATGACCCGCAGCGTGGGCACCGTCGCCTTCGGCTTCCTCTTCCCGATCGCCTTCATTGGCGTATTCGGCTTCATCGGCGGCGGGCCCCAGGAGCTGCGGCTCGGGCTGGCAGCCGGCGCCGACCGCGCCAGCCCGCTCTACGCCGCGCTGCAACAACTGCCCGGCGCCCGGCTGGTGGAGGCCGAGCCGGCCGAGCTGGACCGACAACTGCGCCTGGGCAAACTGGACGCCATGCTCGAGCTCGAGCCGGCAGACCTCCGGCTCCGCCTCAGCTCCGCCAACCCGCAGGGCCAGTACACCCGCCTGGTGCTCGACGCGCTGGTCGACCGCCTGAACCTGCGCCTGGCCGGGGTGGAGCAGCCCCCGCTGCGCCTCGAGGTGCAGGAGGTCAGCGGCCGCAGCCAGCGCTACCTCGACTTCGCCCTGCCGGGCCAGATCGGCTTCGCGCTGCTCTCCACGGCCACCTTCGGCACCGTCTTCGGGCTCCTGTACCTCAAGAAGACGCTGGTGTTGAAGCGCATGTTCGCCACTCCCACCCGGGGTATCACCATCCTGCTCGGCCAGGGCGTGGCGCGCCTGCTCACCGCGCTGCTCCAGATGCTCTCCATCCTGGTGTTCGGGGTCGTGTTCTTCCACTTCCAGTTGGCCAACGGGCTGGAAACCTTCCTGTCCATGCTGGCCCTGGCCGCACTCGGGCTGGTGGTCTTCCTGGGCTTCGGCCTGCTCATCGCCGGCCGAACGGATAACCAGGAGAGCGCCGCGCCGATGACCAACCTGGTTGGGCTGTCCCAGTTCCTGCTCAGCGGCTCCTTCTTCCCCACGGACGTGTTCCCCCAGTGGCTCCAGACCATCGCCGACCACCTGCCGCTCACGTACCTGAACGTCGCCATGCGCCAGGTCGCCACGGAGGGCGCCTCCCTCCTCACCGTCTGGCCATCCATCCTCGGCCTGCTCGCCTGGGGCGCTCTGGCCTACGCCCTCACGATCCGCACCTTTCGCTGGGAGTAGCGGAGGGCGGAAGGCAGAGGGCGGAAGGCAGAGGGCGGAAGGCGGAAGGCAGAAGGCAGAAGGCAGAAGGCAGAAGGCAGAAGGCAGAAGGCAGAAGGCAGAAG
>JACQUR010000540.1 GCA_016210245.1 Chloroflexota bacterium | reverse complement strand
TTTTTTTATTTTTTCTAGTCATTTTTGTGCTTTTCCTCATACTCAACAAAAAATAATAAAATCTGCACTCCCCTCACTCTGCACTCTGCACTCTCAAATCTGCACTCTCAAATCTCAAATCTGCACTCATCCTGGAGGTTGCTGTGTGGCATAAGAACGGCCATCAAGAAGAGCCGAAGGTTGTGCGCATCGGCGACCGCCTCGTTGGGGACGGCCAGCCGTGCTTCGTCATTGCCGAAGGCGGGGTGAACCACAACGGGAGCGAGGAGCTGGCCGGGCGGCTCATTCGGATCGCCGCCGAGGCGAGGGCTGACGCCGTCAAGTTCCAGAAGCGATCGGTCCGCGACATCCTGACCCGCGCGGCGCTGGAGCGGCCCTACCTCTCGCCCAACTCCTTCGGGAGCACCTATGGTGAACACCGCCAGAAGCTCGAGCTGGACGAGGAGGTCTGGTGGCGCCTGAAGGAGCTCACCCAGGACCTCGGCCTGGTCTTCCTCGGCAGCGCCTGGGACAAGCGCAGCGGCGATTTCCTGGACGAGCTGGGGGTGCCGGCCTTCAAGGTCGCGTCCGCCGATCTGACCAACCTCGACCTGCTCGAGCACCTGGCCAGGAAGGGCAAGCCCATGCTCGTCTCGACCGGCATGAGCACGATGGCCGAGGTGGCCGAGGCGGTGGCCTGCGTGCGCCGCTGCAACGACCAGCTCGTCCTCCTCCAGTGTACCTCCACCTACCCCTCGAGCTTCGACGAGGTCAATCTGCGCGTGATGCGCACCTATCGCGAGGCCTTCGACGTGCTGGTGGGGTACTCCGGGCACGAGCGCGGCATCGCGGTCAGCGAAGCGGCGGCCACGCTGGGCGCCTGTGTGATCGAGCGGCACTTCACCGTGGACCGGACGCTGCCGGGCCCGGACCACGCCGCCTCGCTGGAGCCGCTGGGGCTCCAGAAGCTGGTCCGCGATATTCGCAACATCGAGCGGGCGCTGGGCTCGGCGACCAAGACCATCATGCCGTCCGAGCAGCCGGTGCGCGAGCGGCTGGCCAAGAGCGTCGTCGCCCGAGCCGGGATCCCAGCCGGCACGGTCATCACCGAGGACATGCTAGCTCTGAAAGGGCCGGGCAATGGCATCCCGGCCAACCGCCTGCGCCACGTGGTCGGACGGATCGCGCCCATCGACGTACCCGAAGACACCCTCATTCCAAAGGACGCGCTGGATTGGCAGACCCACGCGACGTGAGCCGAGTCGACAGTCCTCAGTCCTCAGTCCTCAGTCCTCAGGACTCAGCACTCAGGACTCAGCACTCAGGACTCAGGACTCAGCACTCAGGACTCAGCACTGACGCGGCCGACCTCCTGGCCCGGGCTCGCCGGGTGCGGCTGCTGGCGCTGGATGTGGATGGGGTGTTGACCGACGGGGGCATGTATTACGGCCCCGCGGGCGAGGTGCTGAAGAAGTTCAACACCCGTGACGGGATGGGCCTCCAGCTCGTGCGCGAGGCGGGGCTGTGCGTGGCGCTCGTGACCGGCGAGGACAGCCCGATCGTACGCAGCCGAGCGGCCAAGCTGCGTCTCGAGGACGTGTTCTGCGGCATCCAGGACAAGCTGGCCTGCCTGGACGCGCTGCTGGAGCGGCTCGGGCTCGCGCGCGAGCAGGTGGCCTACGTGGGCGATGACGTGAACGACCTGCCCGTGCTCCAGGTCGTCGGCCTGGCCGTAGCCGTGGCCGACGCGGCGCGGGCGGTGCGCGCGGTCTGCCACTACGTGACCGCCCGCCCTGGCGGAGCGGGGGCGGTGCGCGAGGTGTGCGAGCTGCTGCTCGCCGCGCCGCACGTGGACAACGCACGCGCTCTCCTGGAGCAGGTGTACTAGTGCAGCGGGGAATACCGGCCCTCTGGGGACGGCGCGAGTTGCTCTGGGTGCTGGTGCTGCGCGACCTCCAGGCGCGGAGCAAGCAGGCTTTCCTGGGCTATGTCTGGATCGTCCTTCAGCCGCTGCTGCTCACCGGGGCCTTCACCTTCCTGGTGGAGCGGGTGCTGGGCATGCGCGTCTCCGACACCCCTTACCCCGTGTTCCTGATGGCCGGCCTCATCCCCTGGCACTACTTCACCACCGCGGTGGGTGAGAGCACGGACAGCCTGGTCAACAACATGGACCTGGTGCGCCAGGTGTACTTCCCGCGCGAGGCGCTGGTGCTCTATCCGCTGGTGGCGCGCCTGCTGGACGTGGGCATCGCCGGCCTGGTGCTGGCCGGCTTCATGTTCGCCTTCCGCGTCCCGCTCTCGCCCTGGGTGGCGCTGGCGCCGCTGCTGCTGCTCATCCAGGCTACCTTCATGGCCGCGGTGGCGCTTGGCCTGGCCGCACTCAACGTCGCCTGGCGCGACGTGGGGCGGGCGCTGCCGCTGGTGCTGAGCCTGCTGCTCTACGCCGTGCCGGTGCTCTATCCCGGCAACCGGGTGCCCGAGCAGGTCGGCTGGCTGTACTTCCTCAACCCGATGGCAGTGGTGATCGAGACCTTCCGCACCGCGCTGCTGGGGCCCGGCGAGCCCAACCTGGGGCTGCTCGGCCTGGCGGCGGGGGTGAGCCTCGCGCTGCTGTTGGTAGCCCAGCGGCTGTTCGCGCTCTTCGATACCGTGCTGGCGGACGTGATCTGATGGCTGGGCAGGCGGGCGTGCGCCTGAGGGGCGTGTGGAAGCGCTACCTGCTCGGCCAGCAGCGCAGCCTGCGCCGGCTGGCGAGCGACCTGCTGCGCCGCCAGGGCGGGCGGGAGACGCTCTGGGCGCTCCAGGACGTCAGCCTGGAGGTGCGGCCGGGGCAATCGCTGGGCATCATCGGCCACAACGGCGCCGGCAAGACCACCCTGCTCAAGCTTCTGGCGGGCATCACCCTGTCCACCCGGGGCGAGGTCGACGTGCGGGGCCGCGTGGCCTCGCTCATCAACCTCGGGGCCGGCTTCCACCGCGAGCTGACCGGGCGGGAGAACATCTACCTCAACGGCGTGCTCCTGGGCCTCAGCCGGCGCGAGGTGCGGGCGCGCTTCGACCGCATCGTCGAGTTCGCCGAACTAGCGGACTTCATCGACACCCCGGTCAAGCGCTACTCGGCCGGGATGTACGCCCGCCTCGGCTTCGCGGTCGCCGTCCACGTCGACCCGGACGTGCTGCTGGTGGACGAGGTGCTGTCGGTGGGCGACCTCTCGTTCCAGGACAGGTCGCTACGGCGGATGCTGGCTTTCCGCGAGCAGGGCTGCGCGGTGCTGTTCGTCTCCCACAACCTCTCGGCCGTGGAATTGATGTGCGACCGGGTGATCTGGCTGGACCACGGCCGGATCGTCGCGGAGGGGCCCGCCCAGGAGGTGGTGCGGGCCTACCTGGACGCCTTCGACCGCGACCAGATCGCGCAGGGCGCTCCGCTCGATGGCACCGGGGGCGCCTTCCTGGCGGTCGAGCAGGTGAGCCTCCACTGCCCGAGCGGGGAGGCGTGCGAGGTCTACGACTACGGCGACGACCTGGTAGTGCGCCTGCGCTGCCGCGCGCTCCGGGAAGTGGCGAATCCGTCCTTCATCGTGACCATCCGGGGCGACTACGGGCCGCTGTTCGCAGGCAACATGCTCATCGACGGCCTCGGGCCGCAGCGTCTGGCGCCGGGCGTCCACACGCTGGAGTGCCGGTTCCGGGGGCTGCCCCTGCTGCCCGGCCTCTACCGCGTCGAGGTGAAAGTGAAGCAGAACGTGCGCACCAACTACTTCGAGCCTCGGGTGATGGCCAGCTTCAAGCTCCAGACCGACCTGCGCGCCTACGGATCCGTGAGCCCGGTGGGGGTGAGCAAGTCGCGCGGCGGCTTCGTCTTCGTGCCCTACGAATGGACCCTCGGCGGGCCGGCAGGCGAGACCAGCCTCGGCGGCGCCACAGCGCCGTTAGCGAAACCACACCTCCGTGGCTGGTGACGCCCTTAGAGCGCCTTTCCAAACTGCCGAGACGCCGAGACGCAGAGAATCCTTCTATACTAGAGAACTCGGCGTCTCTGCGTCTCGGCGGTTTGGAAAGGCGCTCTAAGCGGAGTGTGCGCCAGCCGGGGCCGAGCAGCGGAGGCGGCAACTGGTGTATACCGGCGTGGGGCGCGCCCGCAATGCCGGGGTGTGGCCAGGGTCTGGACGATGGGTATTGACGAGCTCTTGAAAGCCAGGCGCGAGGACATCCTCCGCCTCGCGGCCCAACATGGCGCTCGGAACGTGCGAGTCTTCGGCTCGGTCGCGCGGGGCGAGGCCAGGCCAGACAGCGACGTGGACTTCCTGGTCGAGATGGAGCAGGGCCGGAGCCTGCTGGACCTCGTGGCTTTCTGGCTGGATCTGGAGGACCTGCTGTCGTGCAAAGTGGACGTCGTCACCGATGGCGGCCTTAGCCCGTACTTGCGCGACCGGATTCTGGCGGAGGCAGTCCCGCTATGAAGGACGACCGCGTTTATCTGCTGCACATCCGGGACGTGGTTGAGCGCGACCTGCCGGACCTGAAGCGCCGGGTCGAAGCAATCCTACGCGATCTGGGGGAGCAGCGCTGAGGCACGGTCGCGTCCTGCTGCTGGCTCTGGGGGAGACGGAGGCGCGGGCCAGGGAGTTCGCCCGGGCGCGCTACGATGGCGCGACGGTCGAGGTGCTGGAGCGAGCGACCCTGCGGCGCTCGCCGCGGGCCGGGCTGGGCCGCCTGCTCGACCCCGGGTACGACGAGTTCCTGCTCTACGCGCCCGACCTGGCGCACGCGCGGCTGCGCTGGGCCAGGGCGCTGGCGCTGCTGTCGCGCGCGCGCTGCACCTGGCTGGCCGACGACCAGGGGCGAGTGGAGCGCTTCGACGCCCGGACTTACTTGGCCTGCGAGGCGCCGGGCGCGGTGGGACACCTGCTGGCTACGCTCTCCATGGCTGCCCTCGCCCCCACAGCCCTGGCGGGGCTCGGGCTGTGGATCGCCGTAGAGCGGCGTCTGCGGCCCCGGGTGGTGGAAGGCCAACCACGGGGGCCGGGGCAGGCACAGGGGCCGGGGCAGGCACAGGGGCCGGGGCAGGCACAGGGGCCGGGGCAGGCAC
>JACQUR010000536.1 GCA_016210245.1 Chloroflexota bacterium | reverse complement strand
GGTGGCGATCTGGCTGCTGAGCTCGGAGCCGATGGAGCAGGCGCCGCCGGTGACCAGGACGGTATTGCAGGCCAGCAGGCCGCGGCAGGCCTGCCGATCGATCTCCACGCTGCTGCGGCCCAGCAGGTCCTCGGGCACCATGCGCCGCAATGCGGGCACGTGTCGGTTGGCGCGCATCTGCTCGAAGAAGCTGGGCAGCACCTTGATCGCGGCCGGGGTCTGCCCGCACAGGTCCAGGAGCTGGCGCACCTCGCGCCCGGAGAGGCCGTCCAGGGCGACGACCAGCAGGTCCACCCGGTGGCGCGCCACCAGGCTGGGGATGGCCCGCCAGTCGCCCAGCACCGGCACCCCGTGCAGGCGCATGCCCTGCACGGCCGGGTCGTCGTCCGCGAACCCCACCAGCTCGTAGCGCTCCCCCTCGCGCTCGTTCAGGAAGCGCCAGGCTACCATCCCCCCCGCCTCGCGCGCGCCCACCGCCAGCACCCGCGTGTGGGGTGCAGCCCGCCCGCCGCGCAGGGCGCGCCAGCGCCAGCGCACCGCCGCCCACAGCCGGCGCCGGTAGCGCACCCCGACGAAGCCGGCGAAGGCGAAGGAGCCCATCAGCGGCACGACGCTGACGGGGACCGGGCGCTCGCCCGGCCAGAGGAACACCACGCCGGCCAGCAGCGCGGTGGCGACGGCCACGGCGCTGTAGATGAACACCACCTCGCCCGCCGAGGCGTAGCGCCACATGCGCTGGTAGAGCAGGAAGAGCCCGTTGGCGCCACAGTAGGCGGCCGCGGCCACCAGGCTGAAGGCCAGCGCCGGGCCGAGGTCCAGGTGGGCGGTCACCGAGCGGGCCATCCAGGCCAGCAGCAGGCTGGCCAGGACGATGGCGGCGTCGACCAGCACCCGGGGGGCGTAGCGCTGCACCGCGCGGCGCAGGGAGGGGCGCTCCGCCCGGTGGGGGGCGCGCGCCGCGAGCGGCCGGGGCGCAGGCCGCGCCTCGCCCTTGGGCGAGAGCAGCGCGGCCAGCGCCCCGGCCAGCACGCCCGCGTCCAGCCAGAGCGACTGCCGCTCCAGGTACTCCAGGTCCAGGCGCAGCTTGTCGGGCAGGACGCGGCTCAGGTAGAAGGCCTCCACGTCCTGCCCAGCGCCGGCCAGCAGCGCCTCCTCCTCGAAGTACTTGACCGCGGCCGGGCTGGCGATGCCCGGGCGCACGCTCAGCACCCGCCGCTGCTCCGGGGTGTAGTGGGCCACGAAGCGCGGGTCCTCGGGCCGAGGGCCCACCAGGCTCATCTCGCCCCTGAGGACGTTGAGCAGTTGCGGGAACTCGTCGATCTTGGAGTAGCGCAGGACGCGCCCCAGGCGGGTGACGCGGGGGTCGCCTCGGCGGGTGATGCCCGGGCCACGGCTGGGCGCGTCCACCAGCATGGTGCGCAGCTTGTAGAGGGTGAACAGCTTGCCGTCCTTGCCCACCCGCCTGGCCCGGTGGAAGACCGGCCCCGGCGACTCCAGCTTGATCAGCAGGGCAGCGAGCAGCAGGACGGGCAGGTTGAGGCCGAGCAGCACCGAGGCGACGACCAGGTCGAAGGCACGTTTTGGCATCGCTGCTTCCCTTCCTCTCCTGCGACTCTACCGCCGGTGCTGGTCGACGATGTCCAGCACCGCCTCGATCACGTCGTCCACGTCCTGGTCGCTCATCCTCGGGTAGAGGGGCAGGGACACGATGCGCTGGTACTCGCGGTAAGCAACCGGGAAGTCCTCCGGCCGGTAGCCGTAGCGGTCGCGGTAGTACGGGTGCAGGTGGATGGGGATGAAGTGGACGCTGTTGCCGATCTTGCGCGCCGTGAGCTGCTCGAGGAAGCGCTTGCGGACCAGGCCTGGCGGGCCATCGGGCGTCCACCAGTCGAAGCACTCCAGGTTGAGCCGCAGCACGTACAGGTGCCAGGCGTGCTCCACCTCCGGGCGTTCGGTGGGGACCTGCAGCGCCTCGCACGGAGTGAAGGCCTGGTGGTAGCGGCGGACGATCTCGCGCCGCCGAGCCTGGAAGCGGGGCAGCTTGCGCAACTGGTGGATGCCGATGGCCGCGGCGATGTCGGTCATGTTGTACTTGAAGCCCGGCGCCACCACCTCGTAGTACCACGAGCCCTCCTCAGAGTAGCGGTTCCAGGCGTCGTGGCTCATGCCGTGGAGCGAGAGGATGCGCGCCTGCTCCAGCAGCTCCGGGGTGGCGGTCAGCATCCCGCCCTCGGCGGTGGTGAGGTTCTTGGTGGCGTACAGGCTGAAGGCGGTGAGATCGCCCAGGGTGCCGATGAGGCGGCCCCTGTACCTGGCCGGCAGGGCGTGCGCCGCGTCCTCGACCACGTGCGCGCCGTGCTGCCGGGCGAGGTCCAGGATGCGGTCCATCTCACAGGGATGGCCGGTGTAGTGGACGGGGATGATCGCCCGCGGCGCGCGCCGCGCGGCCTGCCGCGCGATCTGTTCCGGGTCGATATTGAGCGTGTCCGGCTCCACGTCCACCAGCACCGGATGCGCGCCCACGTGTTCGACGACGTTGACCGTGGCGGAGAAGGTCATGGGCGTGGTGATCACGTCGTCGCCCGGGCCAACGCCCAGCGTGGCGAGGGCGGTGTGCAGGCCAGCGGTACAGGAGTTGAGCCCCAGGGCGCCGGGGGCGCCGAGGAACTCGGCGAACGCCACTTCGAACTGCCTCGTCCTGGGGCCGGTGGTGATCCAGTCCGAGCGCAGCGTGCTGACCACCTCGTCGATCTCTTCCACGCCCAGGAAGGGCGGAGAGAAGGGCAGAAACGTCTGGCGGATTGCGGATTGCGGATTGCGGATTGCGGATTGTTGCCGCATGGCCAGGGCCTCCGAGCGATTCCGGATTTTGGATTGAGGACGGCCCGGAACCTCAATCCAAAATCCAAAATCCAAAATCCAAAATCATCGAAATCCGCCACGAACTCCAGGCCACGAGCATAGTTGCCGGCCTGGGCCCTGTCATCGCCCGTTCGAGCGAATGTTCTCCCCCTGGGTGAGTGAATCGACCCCTCGCCCGTTCAGGCTAGACCTACCCCCCCATTCAGAACATGGCGCGCTTGCGGTCCACGGGCTCGAGGTAGTCGGCGGGCAGCTCTACGGCCGTCAGTTGCTGGAAGATGCGCACCAGCACGCGCGAGCGACCTCGGGCCGGCAGGTCGTGCTGGAAGAACGCCTCCAGGTACTGAAGCGGTCCGCGGGTGATGAGCAGCCGGTCACCCTGCTGGAAGTGCCTCATCCCCTGCGCGCCGTTGGCCTGGTCCACGCGCGTTTTCAGGGCAGGGACGAAGTCGTGGACCAGCGGGCTGGGCTCTCCTCGCCAGCCCAGGAAATAGGCTACGCCGGGCGCAGAGCGAGCTGCTAACCACGTTTCGGACGGAATCTCCAGGCTGGCGAACAGGTAGCAGGGGAAGAGGGGCTCCCAATCGCGGCGCTCGGCCCGCGGCTTCTGCTTGCGCAGGAGCGGCAGATACACCTCGGCCCCTCGCTGCTCCAGCGCAGCCGCGGCCTGAGGCTCCTTTCTGACCTGGGTGCGGACCGCGTACCAGGGCATCGCGCTGCTCGACCTCCCTCGGATTGCGGATTGCGGATTTGGGGACGGGACATTCGCAATCCGACATCTGACGGGTGATCGCCGATTCGCTCGAACCGGGGAGCACATTCGCGCGAACAGGCGATGACGGACGGTGGGCCGCCGCGTATGCTCGCCCGTGCTGGAGCGGCGACGGAGGATTGGGGGTTTGGGGGTTTGGTTTTGGGGGTTGTG
>JACQUR010000528.1 GCA_016210245.1 Chloroflexota bacterium | reverse complement strand
GTCACCGTCGACGTCGGCAACGAGAAGGACTTCACCGCCATCCAGCAGAAGGCGCTCCGCACCGGGGCGATCAAGGCGTACGTGGAGGATGCGAAGGAGGACTTCGTCCGCTACTTCGTCTTCCCCGGGCTGATGGCGGGCGCGATCTACGAGGGCCGCTACCCGCTGGCCACGGCGCTCGCCCGCCCGCTGATCGCCAAGCTCCTGGTGGACTACGCCCGCCGCGAGGGGGCGACGGCCGTGGCCCACGGCTGCACCGGCAAGGGCAACGACCAGGTCCGCTTCGACGTCTCGATCGCGGCGCTGGCGCCCGACCTGAGGATTATCGCCCCCGTACGCGAGTGGCGCATGGCGCGGGACGATGAACTGGAGTACGCTCAGAAGCACAACATTCCCGTGCCGGTGACAGCGGCCAGCCCCTACAGCATCGACCAGAACCTCTGGGGCCGCAGCATCGAGGCCGGCATTCTGGAGGACCCCTGGGTGGAGCCGCCCGAGGACGCCTTCGCCTGGACGATCAACCCGCGCTACGCGCCCGACGAGCCCACCTACCTGGAGATCGAGTTCGAGCGCGGCCTCCCGGTTGCCCTGGACGGCGAGCGGATGGACGGCGTGCAGCTCATCACCCGTCTCAACGAGGTGGCTGGCGCCCACGGCGTGGGGCGAATCGACCACGTGGAGAATCGTCTGGTGGGCATCAAGTCGCGCGAGGTGTACGAGGCACCGGCCGGGGTGGTGCTGCACCTGGCCCATGAAGAGGTGGAGAAGCTGACCCTCACGCGCGACCAGGCGCGCTTCAAGGCGCGGGTCGCCCAGGAGATGGCCGAGTTGATCTACAACGGCCTGTGGTTCTCGGCCCACCACCAGGACCTGGCCGCCTACATCGCCAGCACCCAGCGGCACGTCACGGGCACCGCGCGCGTGAAGCTGTTCAAGGGTACCTGCCAGGCGGCGGGGCGCCGCTCGCCCGAGTCGCTCTACCAGGTTTCGCTGGCGACCTACGAGAAGGGCGACCAGTTCGACCACAACGCTGCGCTGGGCTTCATCCGCCTGTGGGGTCTGCCGCTCCGCACCCAGGCCCAGGTTCAGTGGCTGGGCCAGTCGCCCGACGACCTGGTGGCCCTCAGCGCGCCAAGGCCAGCGCTCGAAGAACGAGTGAAGACTGACGAGTGAAGCGTGGGAAGTTGAGCCCGACCACGGCCGTCCACTCAGCACGCAGCACGCAGCACGCAGCACTCAGCACTGCGCAGCCGTGAGCGCTAAGCTCTGGGGTGGGCGGTTCGAGAAGCCGACCGCCCCCAGCATGGAAGCCTTCTCGTCCTCGTTCCCGTTCGACGTGCGCCTGTTCACCTGGGACGTGGCCGGCAGCATCGCCCACGCGCGCATGCTGGACCGACAGGGCATCATCGCCCGCGAGGACGCCCGCCGCCTGGTGGGCGGCCTGGCCCGCGTGTACGCGGAGGGTCCCCCACCCCCCTCGACTGCCTGGGAGGACGTCCACAGCTTCGTCGAGCAGCGCCTCCAGGAGCTGGTGGGCGAGGCCGCGGGGCGACTCCATACCGCCCGCAGCCGCAACGACCAGGTGGCCCTGGACCTGCGGCTGTTCACCCGCGCGGCCGTGTGCGAGCAGGTCGACCGCGTGCTCCAGGTGCAGGAGACGCTCGTAGCGCTGGCCGAGGTACACGCCGAGAGCGTGATGCCCGGCTACACGCATCTCCAGCGCGCCCAGCCGGTCGTCCTCGGCCACCACCTGCTGGCCTACTGCGAGCAGTTCCAGCGCGACCTGGAGCGCCTCCAGGGCGTACACACCCGCGCGGACGTGCTGCCGCTCGGCTCGGGCGCGCTGGCCGGGGTCCCCTACCCACTCGACCGGGTCTACGTGGCCGAGCTGCTCGGCTTCGGACAGCTCAGTCGCAACAGCCTGGACGCAGTGTCGGACCGCGACTTCGTGGTCGAGCACCTGGCCGCGCTCGCCCTGGCGGCGGTCCACCTCTCGCGCCTGGCCGAGGAGGTGGTGTTGTGGTCCAGCGCCGAGTTCGGCTTTCTGGAGCTGGACGACGCCTATGCCACCGGCAGTAGCATCATGCCGCAGAAGAAGAACCCGGACGTGGCCGAGCTGGTGCGTGGCAAGAGCGGGCGGGTGATCGGCAGCCTGGTGGCGCTGCTGGCCATGCTCAAAGGGCTCCCCCTGGCCTACAACCGCGACCTCCAGGAGGACAAAGAGCCCTACTTCGACGCGGTCGATACCGTTGCCATGTGCCTGGAGGTGCTGAACGCCGCGCTGGCGACGGCCGATGTGCGCACCGAGCGGCTCGCCGCCGCGGCCGGCGGCTCGTTCGCCACCGCCACCGACCTGGCCGACTACCTGGTGCGCAAGGGCCTGCCCTTCCGCCAGGCGCACGGCGCCATTGGCGCCCTGGTGCGCTGGTGTACCCAGGAGCGGCGCGGGCTGGAACAACTGGGCCTGGACGAGTTGCGGCGCTTCTCGCCCCTGTTCGAGTCCGACGCCGTGGGCCTCTCCCCCGCCCGCTCGGTGGCCGACCGCGACCTGCCAGGCGGCACAGCGCCGAACCAGGTGCGCCGAGCAGTTGCCTCGGCGCGAGAGCGCCTGGAGACGGCCACGGCCTGGCTGGCCGCGCAGCGGAACACCCTGCCCACCGTGGAGCGACTGGCGGCACTGCCGTGGCCAGACGAGTAGGGGCGCAAGCCTTGCGCCCCTACGGATTGCGCAAATTCGCCCCGCCGTTTTTCGTTTTCCCCGCTTCCAGCTATTGACCTTCTCACCGCACCTCGCTATACTGGCCCCGGCTCGGAACAGGTTAGGAGAGGCATACCCGCAGGTCGGGACTCTCGCATTCGCTGCCCGCGCGGCGCACCTGCGCGTCGCCTCGGTCGGCAGAAACGAGGTACCGCTCGATCGATGAACGACCTGGAGGCGCGATCGCCGCGCCGCGTGTTGCAGCGAGGACGCTCGTTTCTAGGCCGTGGCAGAAGCAGCTTCTTCGAGGGCTTGCTCCTCTGTATTCGCTGCTCTCCAGTTCGCTACACGCTGCACGCAATCGCCCTGCTCCTCGGACTGGGGGCCTTGCTGTGGACCCACAGCGCGCCGCCACGCCGGGTCGCCCCGCTGTTGCCCCCGTCCGAGGTGAGCGCCGCGGAGCCGACGGCGCTGGCCAGGGATCCAGATCCAGTCCTCAGCGTGGTGGTGGCGCCCACGCCCACGCTGGGCAGCCAGGTGGCGAAGCCGATCCGCTACACGGTCAAGCCGGGCGATACGCTCCGCGCTATCGCCGAGCGGTTCGGGATCTCCGTGCAGACGCTGATCTGGAGCAACCAGCTCGAAAACCCGGATCTGCTGCGACCCGATCAGGAACTCCTGATCTTACCGACTTCCGGCCTGCTGCACACCGTGCAACCAGGCGAGACGCTGCGCCAGGTGGCGGCTCGGTACAACGTGAGCGTGGCGGACCTGGTGCGCTACAACGACCTCGAGGATCCGGATGCCCTTGCGCAGGGAGCGCGGCTGGTCGTTCCGGGCGGCCGGCCGCCAGCAGTCGAGAGCGCTCGAGCCCCGGCGCGCCCGGAACAGGCGACCGCACCTGAGTTGGTCGCGCTGGGCGAGTTCTCACCCCTTGCGCCGGGCGGCGCGGGCGAGCAGACCGTTGCTCTCGTAGTCCAGGTGGTCGCCGCCACACCCACGCTCGCGCCCACCCCTACGCC
>JACQUR010000527.1 GCA_016210245.1 Chloroflexota bacterium | reverse complement strand
GGGCGGGGCATGTTGATGAGGCTGTTCGGGCCGAAGGTGATGAGCCGCGCCTGGTTGTCGGTCAGGATGTGGGTGATCATGTACGCCGCGCGCGGGTCGACGATCTGGGTGCCCGGCGGAACCCTGTAGTCCTCCAGCACGTTCCCCTTGGCGTCGACGATGCGGGTGATTCCGACCAGCGGGATGCGCAGGCCGTTGTTGGCCAGGGCCGGCGTAGAAGCCGGCCAGCTCCAGTGGCTTGACCTCCGCCCCGCCCAGGGTCAGGCTGAGGCCGACGTTCTTCTTGTCGTCCCAGGTGGTGATGCCGAATCGGCGCGCGTAGTCCTTGACCGTATGTGGAAGATAGCAGCCGGCCGAAGGCATGTCAACTCAGACAGGGCGTGCCCCGCCCCCGCCTGGGCTCCGGCCGCCGCGTGGCTCTGCATCTTGCAGAGGCATCTTGCAGAGGATGAGTCACAGGACGACCCCTGCGCGGGAACCTGAAAGGAGTTGCCATGCTTCCCATCCAGTCCATCGTGCTGTACGCCGTCGTCAGTGCTTGAGAGTCGCTACACCCCTGTTGGCGCCTCGGGCCCGGCGTTCTGCATATCATCGAGCCTCCTCCGCTGCCGCGCCTGCTTCTCACCTACCTGGTAGTGCTCGCCGCGCACGGCCAGGTCTGCCTCCTCGTCCAGCTCGGCGCTCCAGTCGCCCAGGGTATAGCCGTACCAGGGCGCCTCGGGGTGCAGCGGGGGCAGGCCCAGCTCCTCCCACAACTCTCTGGCTCGCTCCATGTACTCGCGCTTGGGCAGCGCGACCGGCGGGAACGGCTCCTTGAGCGTGGCGTTGATCAACAGCGCCGAGTCCTCGCCCCGAGGCTGCACGAACGGCTGGCGCGTCTCGTCGCGGAAGGGAGGGGAGTGGCCCTTGCTCCGACCGCTGATGATCTGCATGTCGCGGTGGGGCTGCGTGCGGTAGCACATGGCCCACAGCACCGCGTCCAGGTTCTGCGGGTCGATGTCCTCGTCCACCGCCACCATGATCTTGCCCACCTCCGGGTCCAGGACGGCGGCGGCCATCAGGGCGCGCCACACGTCGGGCTCGGTGGGCTGGCGCATCTGGACCACCACGAACTTGCGGAGATTGGTCAGGGGCTCGTGCATGAACACGCGGGTGACCATCTTGAGTCCGACGGTGTCGCGCAGGTGGACCAGGTACATGGTGTCGTAGCCCACCTTCTTGATCACGCTCGACTCGCTGGGCGTCACCTGGCTGATGATCGATGGGAAGATGGCGTCCCGCCGATGCGTGATCGCGGTCACCTCCAGGAACGCGCTCATGGAGCGGGGGTGAATGTAGCCGTGGGACTCCCCGAAGGGCCCCTCCGGCTCCAGCACGTCGGTCCGCACCAGCCCTTCGATCACGAACTCCGCCTCGGCCGGCACCTCCAGCGGCACCGTCTGGCAGCGCACCACCTGGATGGGCTCGCCCAGCAGTCCGCCAGCTACGGCCAGTTCGTCCACGCCTGGCGGCACCTTCATGACCGCGGCATAGGACACGGCCGGGGTACAGCCCAGGACCACCGCCGCGGGCAGCGGCTCGCCCCGCTGCCTGGCCTCCTCCCAGTGGCCGCGGATGTGCTTGGCGGTGTTGCTCACGAACATGCCCAGGCGCAGGGGCGCCTTGAGCTGGCCGCGATAGTGGCCCACGTTGCGCTGGCCCGTCGCGGGCGACTTGCTGACCCAGTGGGCGGCGCTCAGGTAGGGGGCGTTGTCGAAGCCCGGGGTAGAGATGGGCACGGGCAGCAGGCCCACGCCGCCCGCCTGCTCCAGCGCCTCTCCCACCAGCACCACCTCGTGGACCGGCCCGTCCTCCACCAGCACCGGCGAGATCTGCTGCTTCAGCGCCCGCTCCCAGCGACGCGGCACCTCCGCCACCTCGCAGTTCAGCCCGATGGCGTACACCTGGGGCGAGGCCGCCAGCGCCCCCACGACCACGGGAAACGGGTAGCGCCGTCCCTGGACGTCGACCACGCGCTCGAACAGAAAGGCCTTGCGCTCGTCCTCCGGAATGCCGCCCCGGTACTGCCAGCGCACCAGGGGGTGCATTTCGGTGTCCTTGTTGATCGGCTGCTTGATCCGATAGAGCAGCCCCGCCGCCTCCAGGTGGCGCAGGTGCTCCCGCAGGTCAGGATAGCTCACGCGGTCCGTCCTCCAGGTGGTGTGGGCTGGCCCTCTGGCCAGCCATCAGCCGAACGCCGATGGCTGATAACTGTAGCGGGTGGCGCGGCGCAAGTCTACTCTACACCGAGCTTCCCCTCTGGCGGGACCAGCATGGAGGCGCCGACGTGCCTGGACCAAACCTGGCGCCCGCCGCCTCTTGTTCTCGCACATGCCGAGGCTGCGGCAGGAAGCGCCGGACGGAGGTCCCGTGCGCGGGGCCTGCACTCCAGGTCTTCGTCGTCTAAGGGGGTGGCTGCCGCCCCGAAAGGCGGGCCTAACCCCCAGGTCCGCCCTTCAGGGCGGCAGCCTGGGCCTGGCGAGCAGTTGTTCCCCCTTACGGACGAAGACTCTGTACTCCGGGTGCCCCTCGGCGGGATGTTCCAGGACGACCAGGCGCTCGACTTCACCAGCGACGACATGGCGGTGCTGCAGCGGGCCTGCCGCCTGGACCGGGCCAGCGTGGAGCCGGCCATCTTGAACACCCGGGGTGAGGCTGTGATGTCCGTAACGTTGCGATTTCGACCGGTCCTTTTCGGCCCTGCGGCTGCTCCCACCGCAGTCTACTATCTTCTGGAGGCCTCGGACGGCCGGACCTACTTCCGGGACTTCGAGACGGCCTGGCCAGGGGTACGGCGCTCGAAAAGGGGGACAGGGGGCTTCCCCATCGGAGTGGGCACGATTGTCGCAAGCTGCGCACTGTCGCCGCTCGATCGCCTCCAACGCCCCCTCCGTAGGGGCAGGCCCCTGTGCCTGCCCCACCGCGTGGCAGGCCGGGGGCTGTGGAACGGTACCCACCGTGCAGGGACAGGCGTACGGGGCCTGCGGCGGGGCCTGGCGTCGGCGAGGTCCGCGGGCCGGTGCCGGCGCCCGCGGTGGGGCAGGCACCGGGGCCGCGCACTCCAGGGCTGCGCCTGAGGGGTGCTGTCCCGCGGCCCCCGGCCTGCCACGCGGTGGCGCAGGCACAGGGGCCTGCCCCTACACCTTCCGCCCGCAAAACCATGATACTGCTGGCGAATTCACCTCTTGGTGGTCGGGGTGCCCTGTGTGGCAGAATGCAGCCCCGCTCGCCCCAACCCGCCGCGCCCCCTTCCTGAAGTTGCTGCCTGCCGCCTCATGACACCACTCCCCGCAGGAATTCGCCAGCAGTATCAAACCATGACCCGCACCCCGCGACTCGGGAGTGCTTGACGCCCTTGCGCCGCCGGGCGCAGATTCACCACTTTGGCACCACACTCGCTCGCTGGCCCGGGCTCAGCCGAGCAGGCCGAGGACGCGCAGCGCTTCGGCGGCCCTGGGCGGCGGGTCCTGCCAGAGCCACTCCAGCGGTAGCTTCAGCCCGGCGAGCGCCGGGCTGGTGTACTCGCCCCCGGCCCCACCCAGGGCGAGCCGATAGCGCCCATCGGGGCTGAGTTGGTAGAACTCGGCCTGCTGACGCTCGGGGTCGATCAGCCAGTACTCCTGGACGCCGGCCTGCTCGTACTCGACGAACTTCTCGCCCCGGTCGCGGCCAACGCTCTCGGGCGAGACGATCTCCACCCCCAGGTCGGCCGGCCCGTCGAGATAGGTCTCCTTCAGGCGGCTCAGGTGCTTGGTCGCCACAAACAGCAAGTCCGGCTCCCGTCCGCTGTTCACTGGCTCGGGCAGCCGCATCTGGAAGGGCGCCGGCAGCAGCAGGCCCAGGCCACGAGCTTCCGCCCAGTGGCGCAAGACCATCAAGAGGAAGGCGGCCAGGTCCTGGTGCCGCCGCCCCGCGGGTGAGACCATTTGCACCTCCCCGTCGACCCACTCCGCCCAGGTGTCCTCGTCGCACCAGGCGAGGAATGCCTCGTAGCTCAGCTTCTCAGCCGGCGGGCACCGGCCCGCTCCAGCCGCTCCGCGCTGCACGTCCTGGATCGTCACCTGGCCATCTCCCCAGGTCTTGCTTCTCGATTGATTATACCTGCGGCGGCCAGGCCAGCGGACTCACG
>JACQUR010000525.1 GCA_016210245.1 Chloroflexota bacterium | reverse complement strand
GCACAGCAACTGGTCACACCCGGCCAGTGCTGAGTGCTGAGTCCTGAGTGGGGGCCTCCACGCAGCACTCAGCACTCAGCACTGACGTGCGCGCAGGTATCGGGTCCAGCCGCGGACGGCCAGACCCACGCAGGCCGCGGCAACCAACCCGAGCGCCAGCACCCAGGTCTGGCCGAGCGCTGGGACGCGCGTCGGCCAGATGGTCTGGGCGAGGAGGTAGCCCAGCAGCACGTTCAGACTCGCAGCAGCCGCGACGGTCCAGGCGACCGGCTGCCACCACTCGTGGGGCAACGCTCGGCTACTCGGGCGTCTCGTAGGTCTTGTCGATCCGCTCACTCAGTTGCCCCATCGCCCACGATCCCACCTGGGTAAACAGATCGCCCGGCTGCTGGCCCGCCGCCGCTCGATTCGACCAGGCGAGCAGGACGATGAATGCCGACGGGTCGTCAACGCAGCGCATCACCTCGGCCACGCGCGGCCTGGAGGCTCCGGACGCCGCCTCCAGCGGCGCCTGCCCCAGCTTCATGCCCTCGGGCGACCCCGCGTGCAAACTTGTAGCGGAGCAGGCGCACAAACATGGCAGAGCCCCCGGAAGCAGGAGTCACCCCCATGATACAATACTCGTCGCTTCGTGGGGGCGAAGCAGGTGCCCCCCAGGACCGAGCCAGGTTCCAGCGGTGAGGGGCGCCTGCTTCGCCCCCACGTACAACGCAGAGAGAGGGAGTTTGCCGTGCCCAAGAGCTACTGGGCATCTTACGTGGTGGTCTTTGTGGCCAGCGCCTGCACCCTGATCCTGGAGATCGTGGCTGGCCGCATCCTGGCCCCCTACGTGGGCGTGTCCATCTACACCTGGACCAGCATCATCGGGGTCGTGCTAGCCGGCATCTCGCTCGGCAACTACCTGGGCGGGGTCATCGCCGATCGCTGGGCCTCGCGCCGTGTGCTGGGCCTTCTTCTGGCCCTGGGGGGCCTCTCCAGCCTGAGCATCCTGCCGCTGATCGAGCTGGTGACCGGTTACTCCTACCCGGACGGCTTCCCCCTGGTGCTCAAGATCGTGGCCATGACCACCGCCATCTTCTTCCCGCCCGCCTTCATCCTGGGCATGGTCTCCCCCGTGGTCGTCAAGCTGACCCTGCGCGACCTCACCCAGACGGGCGGAGTGGTGGGCCGCATCTACGCCTTCTCTACCCTGGGCAGCATCCTCGGCACCTTCCTGACCGGCTTTCTGCTCATCGCGCTCCTGGGCACGCGCATGATCGTGCTGGGGGTGGGGATCGTCTTGCTGGCCCTGGCGGTGCTCGCCGGCGGGCTGCTGCGCGGGCGCAAGACGAGCGCGGTGGTGGCCGCGGCCGTCCTGGGCGTGCTCTACGCGGGCTCGAGCCTGCAGTCCTTCAGCAGCGGCTGCACCCGCGAAACCGACTACTACTGCATCAAGGTGCTGCCGCTGGAGGTGAGCTCGCAACGCACGGTGCAGCAACTGGTGCTGGACCACCTCATCCACAGCTACACCGACGTGGACGACCCCTCCTACCTGCGCTACGGCTACATCCAGGTCTACGCCGAGATCGCCGACTACCAGGCTCGCCAGCATCCTGCCTTCCGAGCGCTGCACATCGGCGGCGGCGGCTACACCATGCCTCGCTACATCGAGCGGTTCTACCCCCAGGCGAGCGACGTGGTGCTCGAGATCGACCCGGGGGTGACCGAGGTGGCCCACCAGTACATGGGCCTGAGCCCGGACACCAGGGTGCGCACGATCAACGCCGACGGGCGGCTGGCCATCGGGCAGATGCGCGGGCAGGCGATCTACGACCTGGTCATCGGCGACGCCTTCAACGATCTCTCGGTGCCCTACCACCTGACCACGCAGGAGTTCTCGCAACAGCTCAAGGACGTGATGGGCCCGGACGCCTTCTACCTGGTCAACGTGATCGATAAGATCGAGGGCGGCCGCTTCCTGCCGTCCATCGTCCGCACGCTCAAGACCGTCTTTCCCTACGTCTACATCCTCTCGGACGGCGAGTCCTGGTACAGCACCCGGGCCAGCACCTACGTGGTAGCCGCCTCCAGCACGCCCCTGGACCAGGAGCGGCTGCGGCAGGTCCACGGGCAGGGCTCGGGTGGGACGGTGGTGACCCGGGCCATGCCGCAGGAGCGGCTGGAGGCCTGGCTGGCCAGCGCCGACAGCCTGCTGCTCACCGACGACCACGCCCCGGTGGACAACCTCCTGGCGCCGCTGTTCGTGGAGCGAGGCGTGTAGACCGGCGAAAGGGAGCAGCAAGCGCGGCCGCGCTTGCTGCTCCCTTTCGCCGGTCTACTCCACGGCGCTACGCGCCCAGCAGGCTGGCGCCGAAGATCAGCAGGCCCAGGACCGCCACCACGACCACGTAGGCCAGCCAGCCGATAATCACCGTGATGACAGCCTTCCCGGTATCGACGTCCAGCGCCTGGCGCACCGCAATCACGCCGGCCGCCAGCATCCAGATGAAGACCGCGAAGCCGATGAGCCCCCCGAGCACCGGGATGAAGCGCAACACGAGCAGCACCCCCGGCGACTGGGCAAAGCCGATGGTCCGCAGCAGCTCGCCCCAGGTGGCAGTACCGCCAAAGGCCCGAGTTCCGATGAAGTAGGTAACGAACGACCAGGCGAGCCAGCCGAGGATCGCGGTGACGACACCGCCCACCAGCCCGCCGCCGCCGCGCCCTGCCAGGAGCAGGCCAAGCCCGCTCGCAATCGCCACGATGACCACCACCAGGAACGCCTGGGTCGTGGCGCTCGTATCCGCCTCGACCTCCTCGTAGAGGTCCGCCTCCAGCCGGGCCGCCCGGATCATGCGATCGGTCAGCACCGCCGCCTCCTTAACTCAAGTGATGAGTGATGAGTATCGAGCAGGGACGGCAAGCATTATAGCAGCTAGGGACCGGGGGAATGGCCGGCCGGGTGGTACGAGTTTTGCTCCCCCGCCTTGCGGCGAAAAGCGCGGGAGCGGCTATGAATCGAGACGATCTCCTCTCTCTGTACCGCCAGATGGTCCTGATCCGGCGCTTCGAGGAGCGGGCGGCGGAGGCCTACGCCGGGGCGAAGATCGGCGGCTTCCTCCACCTGTACATCGGCGAAGAGGCCGTGGCGGTGGGCGCCGTGTCGGCCCTGAAGGCGGAGGACCACCTGTTCACCCACTACCGCGACCACGGCTACGCCCTGGCCCGCGGCCTGGAGCCTCGGGCGGTGATGGCCGAGCTGTTTGGTAAGGCCACTGGGGTCAGCAAAGGCAAAGGCGGGTCCATGCACCTGGCCGACGTGCAGCGCCACTTCTGGGGGGGCTATGCCATTGTGGGCGGGCACCTCCCTCTGGCCACGGGCATGGCGCTGGCCTGCCAGTACCAGGACAGCCACAACGCGGTGCTGTGCGTCATGGGCGAGGGCTCGACCAACATCGGCGAGTTCCACGAGGCGCTCAACCTGGCCGCGCTGTGGCACCTGCCCATCCTGTACCTGGTCGAGAACAACTGCTACGGCATGGGCACTCTGGCCAGCCGCGCCTCGGCCGAGGAGGAGATCTACCGCAAAGCCTGCGCCTATGGGATGTCGGGCCAGCGCCTCGACGGCATGGACGTGCTGGCGGTGCGGGACGCGGTTGCCGACCACATGGAGCGGGCGCGGCGCGGGGGCGGCCCGGCCCTGCTCGAGGCGATGACCTACCGCTACCGCGGCCACTCCATGGCCGACCCGGAGCTGTACCGACACAAGGAGGAGGTGCAGGGCTGGAAGCTGCGCGACCCCATCCGCCGCCTGGAGATGATGATCCAGGACGCCGAGCTGGCTGGCGCGCCGGACCTGGAGCGGATCCGCGCCGAGGTCGAGGCAGTGGTGGAGGATGCGGTGCGCTTCGCCGACCAGAGCCCCGCCCCCGCGCCGAGCGCGCTCTTCGAGGACGTCTACGCGGAGGAAGCGGTCCGGCGCGTGGCCGCGGCGCGGAGGGGAGCCTGATGGCGGTGATGACCTATCGTGAGGCGCTGCGCCAGGCCCTGCGCGAGGAGATGCAGCGCGACGAGCGGGTGCTGGTGCTCGGGGAGGATGTGGGTGCCTACGGCGGCACCTACGCAGTGACCAAGGGCTTCCTGGAGGAGTTTGGCGAGAAGCGGCTCAAGGACACGCCCATCGCCGAGTCGGCCATCGTGGGCACGGCCATCGGGGCAGCCATGGGCGGGTTGCGGCCGGTGGCCGAGCTGATGACCATCAACTTCACCCTGCTGGCCCTGGACCAGCTCGTCAACCACGCCGCCAAGCTGCACTACATGTTCGGCGGCCAGATCGACGTGCCGCTCGTCATCCGCACCCCGGCCGGGTACGGCCAGCTCGCCGCCACCCACTCACAGAGCTTCGAGAACTACTTCACCTACGTGCCCGGGCTGAAGGTGGTTGCGCCCGCCCTGCCCGCCGACGCCAAAGGGATGCTCAAGACCGCTATCCGCGACCCGAACCCCGTCATCTTCCTCGAGCACAGCCTGCTCTACGGCCTGCGGGGCGAGGTGCCGGAGGGCGACGGGCTGGTGCCGTTCGGCCAGTCGGTGGTACGACGCACCGGGCGCGACCTGACCATCGTCAGCTACTCCCACACCCTGGTGCTGGCCCTGGAGGCTGCCGAGCGCCTGGCCCAGCAGACGCGCCTCGAGGCCGAGGTGATCGACCTGCGCTCGCTGCGCCCGCTGGACCTCGGCCCGGTGGTGGCCTCGGTGCAGAAGACCAACCGCGCGCTGGTGGTGGAGGAGGGCTGGCGGACCTGTGGCATGGGCGCGGAGATCGCCAGCCAGATCTACGAGCAGGCCTTCGATTACCTGGATGCGCCGGTGAGCCGGCTGGCCGCGCAGGAAGTGCCCGTGCCCTACGCCCGCGACCTGGAGCGGATGGTCTTCCCGCAGGTGGACGACATCATCCGCGCCGCCAAGACCCTGGTGGGACGACGAGTGCTGAGTGCTGAGTCCTGAGTCCTGAGTACACGGTCCTCACT
>JACQUR010000533.1 GCA_016210245.1 Chloroflexota bacterium | reverse complement strand
GCCCCCCGGCGCGCGCACCAGCACCCACCGCCACCAGCACTCGGCCGAGCTGTTCGTGCTGGAGGGGCAGGGCTACACGGTGGTCAACGATCGGCGGGTGACCTGGGAACGGTGGGATGCCCTCTACACCCCCTCCGTCGCCTGGCACTACCACGTGAACACGGGCGATACTCCGGCCCGGCTGGTAGCCATCTCCGACGCGCCTCTGTTCGACCTGCTCAACCTGAACTACGTCGAGGACCTCGGGCAGCGGGAGCCGCCCGGTCCCTTCTACCCGAACACGCCGCTCCAGGAGTTGGCCCGCCAGTGGGAGGGCCGCCAGGCGTCCGAGTACGAGCGCTCGATCGTCCAGGCCGCCGAGAACGAGCGGCGGCTGGCCCAGGCTACCCTGGTCACCCCCTTCAAGGAGCAGACCATGCGGGTCAACAAGAAGGGCACCCGCAGTTGCTTCCTGGTGGACCGGGCGCTCGGCTACCACGACACCGGGCTGTCCATGGTCATGTTCCAGATCGCGCCGGGCGGCTGGCAGTCGCGCCATCGCCATGGCGGCGAGGCGGTGCTGTACGCCGTCCAGGGGCGGGGCTACAGCGTGGTCGACGAGGTCAAGTACGACTGGGCGGCGGGCGACGCGATCCTGGTGGGCAAGTGGTGCTGGCACCAGCACTTCAACGCCGACCCGGACAACAGCGCGGTGATCATCCGCACCCACATGTGGGAGTCCATCTACAAGCTGATGTCCTTCTGCCTGGCGCCGCTGCCCATGTATGAGGAGCCGGCCAGGCTGGACGGCAACCCGCCGGGCATCTGGGAGCGGCACCGCGTGGAGGCCTGAGACAAAGGACTGGACCTTTTCGGCGTTTAGGAGGAGACAGCCGCGGTACTCATTCGGCGGCTGAGCTGCCGGGAGGGCCCTCCAGGTTCCGGCGCAGGGTGGCCACCACTTCGGCGAGACGCGGAGCCTCGCGCTGGCCCAACCGCTCCGGGTCACCAAAGGCGTGCTCCAGCACCCGCGCCAGCCGCGTGGCCTCGGTGAAGCCGAAACTGCCGACCGAGCCTGCCAGGTGGTGAGCTTCCCCGACCGCCCGTCGGCGCAGCTCGTCGTCCAGCGTGCCTTCCTGCACCGCCGCGACCGCCTGTTCGAGGGCCAGCACGCGCCCGCTGGTCGTCTCCCGGTACTCCTCCCAGATCTCGGCCATCAACGCCTGCGTCTCCTCGTCTTCCAAGCTGCTCGGGTCGGCTGGCGGCATGGTCCACCTCCTTCCGTCCGGGTGAGCGCCGCGCTAGCGGCTCCACCCCAGCGCCGCGGCCACCTGGCCGGGCAGCTTCATTGGATCGAAGGGCTTGGCGATGAGCCCCGTTGCCCGCTGTTCCGTGAGCGCGCGCACGTCGGCGGAGTCCTCTTTGGCTGTCAGAAAGACCACGGGAATGTGGCGCGTCGCGCTGTTCGCCTGCAACGCTCGAAAGGTGGTCGGTCCGTCCATCTCCGGCATGATGACGTCCAGGAGGATGGCATCCGGCTGCTCCGCCTCGGCCCTGGCCAGCCCCTCACTCCCCGAGCTCGCCCCCAGCACCTCCCAGCCGCCTATCTTCTCCAGGCTCATCTTGCCGACTCGGCGGATGAGGTCGCTGTCGTCGACGATCAGAATCCGTTTGGTCGCCATCTTCGCCCCACTCCTTTCTGGCTCATGCTTCGCGCAGGGCCAGTAGCCTTGCGGCGGTCTCCGCCAGCAGCCGCTGGCCGAACGAGCCTTTCCTCAGGTACGCCTGCACCCCCACCTCGGCCGCGCGTCTTCGGTGCGCCTCGTTCTCGCCGCTGCTCATCAGGATGATCGGCACGTGGCGATAGGACGGCTCCGCGCGGAGGGCGGCGGCCAGGTCCAGTCCCCGTAGCCCCCGGGTCTCGATGCCCGTGACCACCAGTTGGTACGGGTTCGCCAGCGCCAGGGCCAGCGCCTCGCCGCCGTCCGCCACCGCGTCCACCTCGAAGCCGACCCTGGCAAGCTGCCTCTTCGCGAGCAGCCGCACGGTGGGGGAATCCTCCACCAGCAACGCCCGCGGAGCTCCCGGGGATGCGGCCTGCTGGGCGATGGGAGGCGCCTCAGCCGTGGCTCCGCCGCTGGCTCGCTGGCGGAGCGACGCGGCTAGCTCCGAGATCGCCGCGTCCGGGACGGCGTCGCCGGGGCTCGACCGTTCCACGAGCTCGCGCAGCACGTCCAGCGTCCGAAACAGGAGGTCAGCCGTCTCGTCGTCCAGCGGCTGCCGCTGGTCGCGGAGGTAGGCCAGCACGTCTTCCATGGCGTGCGCCACAACACGCGCGTCCTCGAGCCCCATCATGGCGGCGCCACCCTTGATGGTGTGGGCGGAGAGGAACATCTCGCGGATTGGCGCGGGGTCAGAGGGATCGCGCTCGAGCTTCAGAAGCTGCGCATCCAGGGCACGCAGGTGTTCGGCGGCCTCGGCCCGGAACTCGTCCAGGAAAGCGGTCAGGTCCATCCGCTGAGCCTCCTCGCTCTCATCTGAAGCTCGGCCAGGAGCGGCCCGATGGCCGCCGGTGGCAGGACGTAGTCGACCACGCCCATGCCGATCGCGACCGCCGGCATGCCAAACACGATCGAGCTCTCCTCGTCCTGGGCGATCGTCACCCCGCCGGCGCGCTTCAGGTCGCGCAGGCCGGCCGCCCCGTCCTCGCCCATGCCCGTCAGGAGCACGCCAATGGCTGCCGCGCCGTAAGCGTGGGCCACCGACTGGAACAGGACGGTGGCCGAGGGTTGGTGTCCGGACACCGGCGGCGCGCTGGTCAGCGCGAGCGATCGCCCGCGGACGACCAGGTGCTGGCCGGCGGGGGCGACGTAGATCCCGGGCCGGTCCGCGGGCAGCTCCGACCTCACCACCTGGATGGGCAGGGCGCAGTGGGGCCGAAGCCACTCCACCAGGCCGGCGGTGAAGCCTGGGGCGATGTGCTGCACCACCAGGACCGGGAGCGAGAAGGTGGCCGGCAAGCGGCTGAGGATCTCCAGGAGCGCCTGCGGGCCACCTGTGGACGCTCCGACGGCCACGACCTCCGGCGACCGCGTGCCCGGCTTCACCGCCGCCGGCTCCGGGAGCGCTGGTGGACGGAGGCGTTCCTGCGCCCAGCGTCGGATCACCTTGACCCGGGCCATGCTCTTGACCGTCCGCAGGAGCTCCTGCGCCCGTTGCTCGGCCTCCGACACGTTGGCCGGTTTCTCCAGCACGGCCAGCACCCCAGCCTCGAAGGCCTCGAAGGCCAGTTGCCGGTTTTCCCGGGTGGCGCTCGAGGAGACCAGCACGATGGGCGTGGGCGTCTCGAGCATGATGCGACGGGTGGCTTCCAGGCCGTCGAGCCCGGGCATTTGCAGGTCCATGGTAATCACGTCGGGCTTGAGCATGGCTGTCGCTCGGATGGCCTGCTCCCCATTGGTCGCCCAGCCCGCCACGTCGAGCTCCGGGTCGGCATCCAGCAGGGCCACGAGCATCATCCGCTGCGGGACCGAATCGTCCACCACGAGCACGCGAATGGGCGTGCGTGGTCCGAAAGGGGGTTGGGCGCCGGAGCTCGGGCTCAGAGCAGCCTCCCGATGGTAGCCAGCAGTTGGGCCTGGTCGAAGCCGCTCTTGACGACGTAGGCATCGGCGCCAACCGCCACGCCCCGCTCGCGATGCTCGCGCGTCTCCAGCGAGGTGACCAGCACCACCGGCGTCTGGCGCAGCTTCTCGTCGCGCCGGATCTCGGCGGTCAAGGCAAAGCCGTCCATGCGCGGCATATCCACGTCGGACACGATCAGGTCGACGGGCGCGGCGCGCACCATGCTCAAAGCTTCTGCTCCATCCGCCGCCACGGCGGTGTCGTAGCCGGCGGCGTCGAGGATCGTCCGGATGAGCGTGCGCGTGGTCAGCGAATCGTCCACCACCAGCAAGCGGGGCCTGCGCCGCTCCGGCGTGGCCGCGACCACCTCGGCGGAGACGCGCCGGGCCCCCGTGCCGATCAGCTTCCAGGCGGTCTTCACCATGTCGACGGGGTTCAAGATCACCACCGTCTGGCCGGAGCCCAGCACCGCCGCGCCGCTCACGTTCCGGACGCGACGCAACGGCCAGCTCAGGCGCTTGATGACGATCTCCTGTTCGACCATCAGCCGGTCGGCCAGGAGCGCCACACGCCGGTCGCCGTGGGCCAGCACCAGGAACGGCCGCCAGCCGGGGGAGCCCTGGCTGGTGGGGCTCCCCCGGGGCTGCTCCAGCACGTCGGCCAACTCGACAATCGGGACCGGGTGTTCCCCGATCTGCACCGCCCGGCAGCCCTCCAGACTCACCAGTTGCCGCTCCTGGACACGGGCGCTCCGCTCCACCAGGGACGAGGGGATGGCGAAGAGCTGCCCACTCTGCTCGACCAGGAGCGCCCGGGCGGTCGCCAGCGTGAGCGGCAGGCTGAGGGTGAACTGGGTGCCTCGGCCGAGCACGCTCCTGATGGCGATATGGCCGTTGAGCCGCTCCACGTTCTCCCGCACCACGTCCATGCCCACGCCACGGCCGGAGGTCTCGGTGACCGTCGTCCTGGTCGAGAAGCCCGGGTGGTAGATCAGCTCCATGGCCGAGCGATCGTCCAGGGCCGCCGCCTGATCTTCGGAGAGCAGCCCTTTCCTGACCGCGGACTGGCGCAAGCGCGATGGGTCGAGGCCACCCCCATCATCCTCCAGCTCGAGCTCGATCGCCCCCCCGCGTTGGGCGGCCGCGAGGCGGATCGTGCCCGTTCGAGGTTTGCCGCGCGCCTGTCGCTCGTCCGGGGACTCGATGCCGTGGTCGACGGCGTTGCGCAGCATGTGCATCAGGGGATCGCGAAGCTGCTCCAGGATCTTGCGGTCGATCTCGGTTTCGGTTCCTTCCAGCACCAGGCACACCTCTTTGGCCTGGCCGTGGCTCAGGTCGCGGACCATGCGCTCGAAGGGGCCGAAGACGGTCGAAACAGGCAACATGCGGACCGCCATCACCTCCTCTTCGATGGCCTGGGTGACGAGCCCGAGCTGCGCCGTGTCCTGGCGAAGCTGCGTGGCGATCTCCCCCACCTGTTGGACCACGGCCAGGGCCCGCTGCTCGGCCCGCTCGGCCAGCTCCAGGTACGCCTGGAGCTCGCGCACCAGGCTACCCCCCAGGCCGTCGGCCTGCTCCACCGCGCGCAGGAGGTTGGTCCGCAACCCGCGGGCGCTGCGCCATTCACGGCACCAGTTGTCCAGGCCCTGGTCCAGCTCCAGCAGCTCGCGCAGCCGCTGCTTGATCCGAATGTCGGTCACCGCCAGCTCGCCGGCCTGCGCGAGCAGGGCATCCAGCTTGCTGACGGCAACCCGCACGCTCTCCAGGGCGGCGCGGCCGCCGGCCTCGCCCCGCACGGCGGGCGCGGAAGCCGCGGTCGCCAGGCCATGCACGGGCATGGGGGCTGGCGGCGCGGCGGGAGTGGCCGGTGCCAGGGCGAGGCTCGGCAGGTGTTCTGGCCGGGTTGCCAGGGCCGTCGCTTCCCGTGGAGCGGTGGGCTCCGCCTGCGTCCCTTCCAGGCCAGCCAGGATGTCGGTCCATTCCGGTGGGGGCGAGCCGTCGCCCTCCAGCGCCGAGCGGTGGAGGGCGCTGAAGGTGTCCATGCCCCGGAAGACGGCGTCGAACCACGCTTGCGGGGGCTGGAGATCGCGGGTACGCGCCTGATCCAGCGTCGATTCCAGGGCGTGGGCCAGGCGTTCGATGTCGTCCAGTTCGACCGCTCGCGCCGCGCCCTTCAAGCTGTGGGCCTCGCGAAACAGGGCTTCGAACACCTCGGCCCGCGCGCCTGCGTCGCCCTCGCCCCGCTCCAGGCCCAGCGCCAACTGGTTGAGGGTGCGCACACGCTCCTCGATCTCGGCGCTGAAGACCGCCAGCAGTTCCTGCCGTTCAGGATCTTGCTCGGCCACGAGGGCTATCTTCCCGGCCCCGGTCGCGCCCCTCGGGCCAATTCCAGCGCCCGGCCCCGCTGGTCAGACTCTCGGCCGTTTTCCGGAGCGTGGCGGCGGCCGTTGGGCTCGGGGTGGTAGCCCGCAAGGCGTTGCCCGTCGCCGCCATGCGCGGCGACCCGATACTGCGCCAGGAGCCCGTTGAGCCGCCCGGCCAGGTCGGTCAGGTTCTCGGCCGCCCGCTTGGTGTTCCCGGTGGCCGCCAGGCTCTCGGTTGCGGCCTGGTCGATGTTGACCATGGCCGCGGTGATCTGCTGCATGCCAACCGAGTGCTGGCGCACCGATGCCGCAATCTGGGCCGCCGACTGGGAGGCCTGCCGGACCAACTCGGCCAGCTCATCGATCGTCCGCCCCGCCCGGTCGATCAATTGCATACCCGAGTCCACGCCTTTGGTCCCCTGTTCCGTGGCCATGACCGCGGCATTGGTGGCCCGCTGGATGTCCGAGAGGATCGTTCTCACCTGCGCTGTGGCCGCCTTCGACTGCTCCGCCAGGCTGCGGATCTCCGAGGCCACCACCGCGAACCCCTTGCCGTGCTCCCCCGCCCGGCTGGCCTCGATGGCCGCGTTCAGCGCCAGCAAGTTGGACTGATCGGCCAGGTCGTTGACCGTGGCGATGATCTCTCCGATCCGCTGGCTCTGCTCCGACAGCGCCAGGATGTTCACGGCGATGGACTGGGCCTTCTGGCGGATATCGGCCATCCCCTGGGTAGCATCCCTGACCGCCACGACGCCCTCGCTCGCGGCCCGACTGGCCTGCTGGGCCGCCTCCGAGACCACCATCGCCATCTCGACGGCCTGCTTGGCCGAGGCCCCCACCTCGTCCACAGTCGCCGTGGTCTGGGTGACGGCCGCCGCCTGCTCCGTAGCGCCGGAGGCCAGTTGCGAGACGGCGGTCATGATCTCGTTGGCCGCGCTGGAGATGCTCTCGGCCGCGGCCTGCAGCTCGATAGTCAGGTCGCGCAGGCCGGCCACCATGTGATAGAACGCGACGCCGAGCACGTCGTGGTCCGAGCTTGGCTCGGCCTGCTCCGTCAGGTCGCGGGCCGCGATCCGCTCGGCCGCGGCGGCCTTCTCCTGGACGTAGGTGACCATGCGGCGGAAGGCCCGCGCCATGTCGCCCAGTTCGTCCCCCCGTCCTTCGTCCAGCTCCATCGTCTGCCCGACCTCGCCCTCGGCGATGGCCTTCGCCGCGGCCGTCATGGCCTGCACGGGGCGACTCAGGGAGCGCGCGCTGATCCAGCCGATGAAGAGCGCCAGGAGCAGGCCCAGCCCACCCACCAGCAAGGTGCGATTCCGGAACGCGTCGGCAACCTCGACGAAGGGGCGCTCCAGCGTGCCGACGAACAGCATGCCGATCACCTTCCCCGAAGGGTCGCGGATAGGATCGTAGGCGGTGATGTACCAGTCGTTCACCACCCAGGCCCGGCCAACGTAGCGGTGCTCCTGCCGCAGGACCGTGTCGACGACGTTCTCGGCGGCTCGAGTGCCGATGGCTCGGCCGCCATCCTCGCGCTTTAGAGTGGTGGAGATCCGAGTGTCGCCCTGGAAGACCGTGGCATTGCCGCCGACGAGCCTGGCGACGGCGTCGACGATCTCCGGGTTGCCGTTGACCACGTAGCTGGAGTCAAGGGCCATCTTGCCGTCGAGGATCTCCACGCGCGTGCCCTTCCCATAGAAGAGGAAGGAGGCCACGTTCAGGTCCGAGGCCACTTTCTGCTCCGCCTGATCCATCATGTCCTGCTCGACCGTCCGTACGGCGATGGCCGCGAGGATGACGAGCGGGATCGTCACCGCCATCGTCATCCAGGCCATCTGGCGCTGCTGGAGGCCGAACTGCACGAAGCTGGTGCGACTCTTCATCTTGGCCACAGACCCTCCCTCCTCATTAAAAGAGAGGCAGTTCAGATTTGAGAGTGCAGAGTGCAGATTGAAATCTGCACTCTGCACTCTCAAATCTGAACTCCTTACTTAGGTAACTTCCTCGAGCACGTCGAGCCGTCCACCGGCGAGCAGGTGCTCCAGGTCGAGGAGCACGATCTTCGCTTCGGCGATGCCGCGGGCGAAGTCTCTGCCGGAGAAGGCTCGGTCAAGCTTGTCCAGGGCAATCAGGCGATGGCCAAGCACCTCGTCCACCAGGAGCCCAACCCGCACGCCGGGCAGTTCGACCAGCAGCACTCGCGCGCTGTCGGCGGATCGACGCGCGCTGCCCAGGCCGAGCGTGTTGGCCAGGTCGAGCACGGTGACCACCTCGCCGCGAACGTTCAGGATGCCGGCCACGTAGGCCGGCGTACAGGGCACCGGGGTGAGGCCCTTCGCAAGCTGGACCTTGCGCAGCAGCCGCAGTTCGACGGCGCACGTCTCGTCACCCAGACGGAACAACAGCGCTTCGGTCTTCTCCCCGTCCTCCACCTGCTGCGCGAGCCGTGCGTACTGGCGCGCCCGCTCGCGCAGCGTTCGCTGCACCCAGGTGTCGTCCTCCGTTCGCGCTCCGTTCGTCACCATGGTGGAACGAGCGCCCGCCGGGGCAGGAGGAGTCGGAGAGGTTCCATCAGGTGGCAACTGTTTCCCGTTGTCGTTCTGAGAGCTGATCTTCGACATGAGCGCGCCTCGCGGTCCTACGGTTTGCTCGCTCGGCGCAGGCCAAGCAGTTGTGACTCGACAGCGTGGCGAAGCTCGCCGGCTACCAGGCCCCCGCATCCGGGCACCGGCTCGTCATCCGGCGCGGCGGCCAGCACCCAGCGCGCCTGGGTAAGCGCCGCCCGGGCGCGGCCCTGGTTGCCAACCTCCCGGCAGGCTCGGCCGAGGCCGAAATGGGCCAGGGCGAGGTGCGGCGCCAGGAAGGTAGCCCGCCGCAGGCTCTCGAGCGCCGCATCGGCTGCCCCTTCCTCCAGCAGGAGCATCCCGAGCAGCAGGTGGGCCTCGGCGTGCAGGGGCCGCGCCCGCACCGCCTGTTCCGCATGCTGGCGCGCCGCCAGACGATCCCCGGCCTGCGCCGCCCAGACCTGTTCCTGGTCGAGGACCGCCTCCTGCAGTGGAGCGGGCAAAGGCGGGCCTGTCCCCGACGCCGCGGGCGCGCTGGGCGCCACCGGCAGAGGGTGGCGTGGTCGAGGACGCTCGATGAGCGGGGTTGGCGGCGCGAGGACCGGCCCATCCTTCCCCTCGACCGGGGTTCGCTGCCACAGCACGGCGCCGGGCAGGTAGACCGGCTCCAGCAGGCCGGGTTGGAGCGGCACGGGATCCGAGGGGCCAAGCACCAGCCAGCCCTCGGGCGCGAGCGCGTCGGCCAGGCGGCGGTACAGCCGCTGGGTCGCCTCCGGGCTGAAGTAGATGGTCACGTTGCGACAGAGGATCAAGTCGAAGTCCGCGGTGCCGAGGTCCCGGGGCAGCAACGCGTCCGCCGCCAGGTTCAGGTGGGCGAAGCGCACCATCTGTCGGATCGGCTCGACGAGGCGCCACTGCTTGCCCGCCGGGACGAAATACCTGCGGCGCACCTCCTCCGGCGTCTCTCGGAAGGACCACTCGCCGTAGGTGGCTCGGCGACCGGCGTCCAGGGCAGGGCGGCTCACGTCGGTGGCCAGGAGTTGGATATCCCATGCCGGCGGCATGGCGAGCTGCTGGCAGAGCAGGATCGCCAGCGTGTACGGCTCCTCGCCAGTGGAGCAACCAGCCGACCAGAGCCGCAGCCGCCTGTCGGCGAGCCGCCTGCTGACGATCGCGGGCAGCACGACTCGTTGCAGCGCCTCGATGTGAGGTCCGACCCGGAAGAAGTGCGTCTCTCCAGTCGTCAGCCTGGCAGCCAGGGTCTCCAGGAGGTCCGGGCGCCTGCCCTCGGCCAGCAGGCTGTAGAGATCCCAGGGCGTCAGAAACCCGGCCTCGGCCAGAAGCTGCGGCACGGCGCTGTCCAGGTGTCGGGCCTGGTGGTCCGAGACGCGGAGCCCGAAACGCTGCTCGACCAGGCTCAGGAAGGCCGCCTTCACCTTCGGGTCGAGCAGGGATCGCGTCCGGACCACCGGTTGAGCGCTCATCCCGCTACGCCCCGGCCGGCCGCAGGATGGGCCCCGGATCCAGCGCCTCCGGCGATAGAACGGGGATGACCTCTCCGTCCAGGCATACGACGAAAGGCACCAGCATGCGTTCGGTGCCAACCTCGACGGTGTCGAAGGATTGGGCCGGGGACGAGACGATCCGCTCGACGCTATCCATCCAGAGCAGGTAGCGGGTCTCCGCCGAAACCACGAGCAGGCGCTGGTCGGGGTGAAACTCCGGCCTGGGAAGGCCCAGGCGGGGGCGCGCGTCCACGACGGGCAGGACCGAGCCGGAGAGGTTGAGTACGCCCATCACCCCCGGCCGAGCCTCCGGGAGCGTGGCAACGGCGGCCATGGGCAGGATGCGCTCGACCGCCAGGACGGGCACGGCGAACGGACGATCGCCGATGCGGCCGATCAGGAGGAGCTGCTCCGCTCCGTCTCGCAGCGAAACACGAGAAGGTGTACGGCCACCCACTGGGCTGCGCGGTTGAACCACCATGAGCTATCCTCCGGGCGAACAGTGTCTGCACGAACAGTGCTAGCAGAGGCGCCGCGGACAGCCGTGCGGGGCACCAAACAGGTCTCCGTCGGACAGGCCGGATCCTGAGCGGCTCAAGTATACCAGGTTAGTACCAATCCTCAAAGGAGGCTATCTCTCACGCCAGGAGTCGACGTTGCTGTCTGCCGCCTCATGACACCCCGCCCGAACGGAATTCGTCAGCAGTATCGAACTCTGCGCCTCACCCTCCACCACAGTAGGCATCGACCTACTCCCCAGCACTCACGGGTTTATCGTATCAAACTCTGCACCTCACCCTCCACCACAGGAGGAGCGAAGCATTGGCTCACCAGCGCGCAAGGGCGCCTTGCGCGCTGGTGAGCCAATGCTTCGCTCCTCCTGTGCCAGCGGTCTGCCACACACTACCGCTCGCACGTCGTGGTGGCAAGAAAGTGTGCTGTCGGCCATAATCAGCCATCGGCCCTCAGTGGCCAGCCGTCAGCCCTCCCCGGCGTGCCGACGGCTGAGCCTGCACACGGCGAGCTGGGGTCCTGCGACTGGTGATTCGCAGGGTAGGCTGGTTGTCCGAGCCGCGACCGTGAGGCCCTTCGACGGGCTCAGGAAGCGCGGGCCTCCGCTCATCCTGAGCCCGTCGAAGGGCCTGACGGTCGCGGCTCGGACACCGCCCAGCACTTCACGGGTAACAGTGTACTGGGCTCGGGTAGGAAGAGATGCTGCGCGACACGGATGTCAACCTGTACACCTATGAGCGGCTGGGCCAGCAGTTCGGCCCCTTCGTGGACGAGACAGATGGGCGGATCCCGGCCCGGGCAGAGCGGGACCTGGTGGGCGAGCCGTATCGCCGCATGCTGGCCGAGATGGCCAGGATCGTCGCCTACCAGTGGCGGCAGGACGTGCGCCATAGCGCGCTCAAGGGCTTTCTGCTCCACGGCGGCGTGGGCATCGGCAAGACCAGCATGGCCAAGCGCCTGGCCTACGAGCTGTGCCGGCTGTTCGGCGACCGGGGCAAGAGCCTGCCCCGGGAGCACGAGGTGGTGCTGGTGCTGGTCGACGGGGCCGACATCGCGCGCGGCCGCTACGGCGACAGCGAGGAGCAGCTCAAGCGGCTGTTCGACTACGCCCGCGAGGGGGAGTTCCGAGGCTTCCGGAGCGAGGACGTGCCAGAGCGGCGCACGGTGCTCCTGTTCGACGACGTGGAGTCCCTGTTCCTGAGCCGTAGCGCCAGCGGGGCGAAGGAGTGGCACTTCTCGCAGAACAGCGTCTTCTTCCACAACGTCGACGAGCTGGACACGGCCCATACCGCGGTGGTGCTGACCACCAACCGCATCGACCTGGTGGACGAGGCGATCACCGACCGCTTCCTGGGCTACGAGTTCGGCGCGCCCCCACCCGACGTGCTCGCCCAGGTCGCCCGCGAGAAGGCGGCGCTCCACAAGCTGCCCGCGGACGAGATCGAGCGCCTGGTGCAGCAGGTGGCAAACTCGAACCACGACCTGCGCAGTATCCGCGAGGTCGAGCGGCTGGTGGTGCGCGCCTACGTGGAGCGGGCGCTTTCTGCGAGCGGTGAGTGGTGAGCAGCGAAGGCGAGGCGTGAAGGGAACGGGACAGTTGTTGAACCTTGACCCGAGCGGGCTTGCGGCCATCGTCCTGCGCACGCTCGTGGTCTACGTGGTCCTCCTGGTGGGGTTGCGCCTGGCCGGGAAGCGCGAACTGGGACAGATGACCAGCTTCGACCTGGTGGTGGTGCTCACCATCTCCAACGCCGTCCAGAACGCCATGGTGGGTGAGGACACCTCGTTGAACGGCGGACTGCTCGCAGCCATCACCCTGCTGTGCGTCAACTGGCTCGTCGACCGGCTTGGCCTGCGCCATGCCTGGTTCCGACATCGGCTCACCGGCAGCCCAACGCTGCTGGTCCACGAGGGCCTGTTCCTCGAGGACCACCTCCGTCGCGAGGGGATCGCGAAAGAGGAGGTCATGCAGGCGCTTCGAGAACACGGCGTCGACGATCTCCGAGCCGTCAAGCTGGCCGTGCTCGAAGTGGACGGCACCATCAGCGTGATCCCGTCCGATGTGAAGAGCAGCCGCACGCGCCGCCGGATCCGGGGGCGGAAGCCCGCCGGGTGAGGCGAGCGGCCCCTTACGAACCCCCTGCCTCACTGACTGCCCTTTGAGCCGGGGCGCGCTCGCCGGCAGGTGCAAGGTCGGCGCCCTGTGCGTGGAGCCGAACTGGTGAGCCTGCCGGAATGGGTTCGGCGAAAGGGGTAGAGTAGAAGACTGGCGCGGTGGCTCTTGGGTCCGGCGCTGTCCACGCAGTACTTGCAGGCGCTGCCGCCCGAGACCTGGCCCCGTTTCCAGCCTGCCCTCATCAATCCGGACAGGGTGAAGTGGCGGCTGGGGTTGCCCACTCGGAAGTAGGCCCCCCAGCCCCGCACCGCCCGATTCAGCTCCGCCACGATCGTCTGGACCGGTGCTGGCAAGCGCTGCCGGGGCGCGGTGATCGCCTTGATTCGATCCCGCACCGCCGGCCTCGCTC
>JACQUR010000532.1 GCA_016210245.1 Chloroflexota bacterium | reverse complement strand
GCCACTGAGGCGAGTGCTGAGTGCTGAGTCCTGAGTGCTGAGTGGCTGGGGCGGGGCGAGGACGGCCCGCCTATCCCGGATCGCGTTCCGGATAGGCGGGCCGTCCCCGGCCCGCCACCCGGCCCACGTCTCCCCTACTCAGGACCCAGGACTCAGCACTCAGCACTGTAGGGCTTCCTGGCCGACGCTCGGAAGTGGGGTGTAGAATAGGGGGGCTTCGGCCAGGGGCGCCACAGGCTGCAGCGCGACGGGCACCTCGCAGTGGGGTTTCTAGCGCGAACCCATCCAGAAGGAGACACACCGTGATCGAGGTCTTCGTGGAGAGCATCCGCGTGAACATGACCAACTACAAGCGCGTCGTGATGCTGAAGGAAAAGTCGGCGCCCCGCTACCTGCCCATCTGGATCGGCCACTTCGAGGCCGACGCCATCGCCATTCCCATGCAGAACGTCCCGGTTTCCCGTCCGCTCACCCACGACCTGCTCAAGTCGGTCATCGGCGCCCTGGGCGGCAAGATCACCGCGGTCGTGATCAACGAGCTGGCCGACGAGACTTTCTACGCCAAGCTGATCGTGGATGCCAACGGTCGACACCTGGAGGTCGATTCGCGCCCCTCGGACGCGATCGCCCTTGCCATTCGGGCGAAGGTGCCCATTTACGTGGAGGAGGCGGTCCTGGACCAGGCAGGCATGGTCTTCGAGGCCGAGGCCGAAGAAGGCCAGGTGGCCGAGGCCTCCGCGGAGCAGACCAAGGTCGACGAAGAGAAGCTCTCGGTCTTCAAGCAGTTCATCGAGACGCTGGACATCGACGACCTGGGCGGCAAGGGACAGAACCCGGAGCAGCAGAAACCCTAGGGGGATTTTGGATTTTGGATTGTGGATTTTGGATTCTCGGTCGATGGGTCGCCAGGACCCAATCCAAGATCCAGGATCGGCAATCCAGGATCGGCAGCGTACAGGCCGCGGCGGCCGTTGCGGCGGATGATGGCCAGGTCGCGCAGCATGCGAAGCGAGTCTTTCACGAGTTGCACGCTCGACTGCTCACCCAGGTAGAGGAAGTAGACCGGCAGCTCCTCCACGCGGTAGCCCAGCAGGCGGGCGATGTACAGCGCCTCCACGTCGAACGCGAAGTCGTGCAGCCGCGTGCGCGCGAAGATCGTGCGCGCTGCCTCCCCCCGAAAGCCCTTGAACCCGCACTGGGTATCGCGCACCCCCAGCCCCAGCCACCAGTTGACCACCGTGATGTAGGCCCGCCCGACCAGGTAGCGCTGGTAGATGTAGGAGAAGTGGCGCGGGTGCAGCGCAAACAGGGTGTGGGGATGGCTGCGCGAGCCGATGGCCACCTCGGCGCCGCGCTCGAGGACCTCCACGAACGGCTCGAGGCCCTGGATCGGGTACACCAGGTCGGCGTCGGTGTAGAACACGTACTCGCCGCGCGAGCGCAGGATGCCTTGCTTGATGGCGTGGCCCTTGCCGTGATTGGCCCCGCTCTCGATCAGACGCAGATGGGGATAGCCCTCCTGCCGAGCCCGGACGATCTCCCTGGTCTGGTCGGCGCTGCCATCGTCCACCACGATCAGTTCCCCGTCCCGCCCCTCCAGGTAGGCCGCGACCCGGTCGACGCTCTCGCCGATGACCCTGGCCTCGTTGTAGGCGGCGATCACCACGGACAGGCGCACCGGTGGAGCTTCGGATGGCGGTTCGCTCATGCCAGATCCGGCGCGCCAGCCTGAGTTGCCCGGGGGTGGCACAGGCGAGCCGCCTGTGCCACCGGGCTTCCAGTCGGTGGCACAGGCGGCTCGCCCGTGGGGCTGCCCGGTGGCACAGGCGGCTCGCCTGTGCGGCTCATGGAAGGCCGGGCGGTGAACAGCACGTGCGGGTAGGGGGACCAGTGGCGCAGGTGGCGCACCTGGGCATCGAAGCCGGCCTGGCGCAGGAGCTGGCGGTTCGCCTCGCACGGCTGGAAGGACAGGCCGCCGTGGCCAAGAGTGAGGCCGAGGCTGGTCATCGCCCACTCCTGGAAGCGGGTGAGCGCGAACTTCCAGGCCGGGTGGGTGTCGTTGGTCTTCACCAGCAACACGCCGCTGGGCGCCAGCGCCTGGCGGCAGCCGCGCAGCAGGCGCAGCTTCTGCTCCGGCGGCAGCAGGTAGAGCACGTCCAGCAGGGCGACGGCCTGGAAGGCGCGCTCGCCGGCCGCTTCGACCGAGCCCAGCCGGAACTCGACGTTGGGCAGCGCCCGGCCGACCCGCCGCGCTACCTCGATCTTGGCGGGCGAGGGGTCCACGCCCAGGATGTGGCGGTCTGGCCAGACCAGAGCCAGCAGCAGGCTGAACAGGCCGTGGCCGCAACCCACGTCCAGCACGTTCCCCTGCGGGGGAACACTGGCCGCAATCTGTTCTAGCGGAGCCAGCAGATGGCGCGCCCGGACGAAGAGGCGAATGCCCGGACTCTCACCCTCGTACAGGCGCAACGCCGTCCGGATTTTGGATTTTGGATTTGGGATTTTGGATTGAGGGTTTGACATCGCCCCGGTGGAGTGTACCAT
>JACQUR010000531.1 GCA_016210245.1 Chloroflexota bacterium | reverse complement strand
CCTGACGCCATGCTGTGACCAGATTGTGACCCGCTCACACTCCAGTCCATCGGGCCGCGGCTTATATCAAAACATCAGGATGACGCCGGATTGCTGACCGTAGCGCCAGATCTGGGGAGGAGAGACTATCCGCAGCCCTGTCTTCAAAGCGAGCCCGACGTTGAAGTGTCTGGTGTTGGCGGACACGAGCCAATCTGGGTTTGCCGACACGGCGGCGACAACACGGCGGCGATGCCTTACCAGGGGTAGTCCTGATCGTATCCCTTCGACTCTATGGAATGAGGAATGATGGTCTTCGTCCTTATGAGGGAAGCTGCCGCCCTGAAGCGCGGGCCTGGGCATTAGGCCCGCCCTTCAGGGCGGCGGCCCTGGCCCCGGCGAGCAGGAGGTCCCCCTGAAGGACGAAGACGATGGAATGATTAGTGCCTGACCTTTCCAACCGGGCGCTGCGATGACCAGCTTCGGGGAGTCAGCACGAGGCGGGCGACGCGCCCCGACTCCGTTTGGCCCACAGTTCCCCGCTGGCCGATGGCCACGGGCAGGATTGCCAGGGGTGGACGAGCCATGTCACGGACAAGAGCCGCGGGCCTGCGCATGCTCGCGACCGACAGGTTCGACCTGCTCGTCGTGGGCGGCGGCATCGTCGGCGCGGGCATCGCGCGGGATGCAGCGCTGCGCGGGCTGAAGGTGGCGCTGGTCGAGCAGCGGGATCTCTCATCCGGCACCACCTCACGACCGACGCGGCTCATCCACGGTGGGCTGCGCTACCTGGAGAGCCTCGACCTCGGGCTGGTGCGCAGCGACCTGCGCGAGCGGGAGGTGCTGCTCCGCATCGCGCCGCACCTCGTGTCTCCCTTGCCATTCCTGCTGCCGGGCTACGGCCGTAATCTGCTGGACGAGGTCAAGCTGCGCGCGGGCATGGCGCTGTACGACCTGCTCTCCTTCGACAAGTCGCTGCCCGGCTGCGCCTGGCTGCCACGCGACGAGGTGCTCGCCGCGGAGCCAACGCTCGCCGCGGACGGGCTCCGAGGCGCCTGGCGCTTCTACGACGCGCAGGTGCCGCTGGTCGAGCGCCTGGTGGTCGAGAACGCCCTGGACGCGACGAGCTATGGCGCCGTGGTGGCCAACTATGCGCGTGCCGACCAGTTCCTGCGCGATCCCACCGGCCGGGTGACTGGCGCGCGGGTGCGCGATGCGCGCGGGGGTGGCCAGTACGACGTGCGCGCCGCCCTGACGGTCAATGCCACCGGCCCCTGGCTGGACCTGACCACGCGCGAGCTGAACACGACGCGGCGTCCCCTCCTCCGGCTGACCAGGGGCGTACACCTGGTCACGCCCAGCGGCTCGCGGAACGCGCACGTGCTGTTCGCGCGCAGCGACGGTCGACTCTTCTTCGTTATTCCCTGGCTCGGCTATTCGCTGGTGGGCACGACCGACACGGACTACTTCGGCGATCCCGCCTCGGTGGCGGCCGACGCGCAGGATGTGGCCTACCTGGTCGGCGAGGCGCGGCGCGCTTTCCCGTCCGCGGCCTTCGACCAGGTCCACTACACCTGGGCCGGTGTCCGTGCCCTGAACCGAGTGGAAGGGGTGCCAGAAGGCCAGGTGTCGCGCAGGCACGCGCTGCTGGATCACGAGCGCAGCGAGGGCGTGGCTGGCGTTGTCTCCGTGGTTGGTGGCAAGATCACGGCCTACCGCGCGATCGCCGAGGAGGTCGTCAGCCTGGTGGCCAGGAAGCTCGGCCGCCAGACGCAGCCGTCCACAGACCGGCGTCCCCTGCCCGGCGGTCGTTTTGCCGACCTGGCCGCCTTCACGCGCTCGGAGCTCGAGCCGCGCGCCAGGGCGCTGGAGCTCGCTCCGGCCACGGTGGCGCACCTGGCGCAGGTATACGGCTCACTGGCCGACGAGGTGCTCGACCTGGTCGAGCAGGACTCAGCGCTCGGCACGCGGCTCTGCCCGCACCAACCGGCGATACGGGCCCAGCTCGTGCGCGCGACCCAGGACGAGTGGGCCATGACGCTTGGTGACTTCCTGCTCCGCCGCTCCAGCCTCGGCCTGGCTGCATGCCAGGGGCTCGAGTGTGTGGACCGCCTCGCCGAGCAGATGGGCGACCTGCTCGGCTGGGATGCCACGGACCGGGCGGAGCACGTGAGCGCCTATCGAGCTGAGATCGAGCCGATGCGGCGGTTCAGCACCACGTCGGTCTCGGAGGCTGCTCATGCCTGACAGGGCCGCGACGATCCTGGCGCTCGACCAGAGCACCACCGGCTCGGCCGCGCACGTCTTCGACGCGGATGGCTCGCTGCGCGCCAGTGCCGCCACCGAGATCGCTCAGCACTACCCCGTTCCCGGGTGGGTCGAGCACGATGCCGACGAGCTGTTCCACAGCACGCTGGCGGTAGCGCAGGCCGCCCTCCGGTCGGCGGGTCTTGGCCCCCGCAGCGTGGCGGCCATCGGCATCACCAACCAGCGCGAGACGGCCATCGTCTGGGATCGACGCACCGGCGCGCCGATCCATCACGCCGTCGTGTGGCAGAGCCGCGCCAGCGCGGAGATCTGCGAGCGGCTCAAGGCGGAGGGCCTCGAGCCGCTCGTCCGCGAGAAGACGGGGCTGAGGCTCGACGCCTACTTCTCCGGGACCAAGGTGCGCTGGCTGCTCGACCAGGTGGCCGGCGCGCAGGAGCGGGCCGAAGCCGGCGAGCTGTTGTTCGGCACGGTTGATTCCTGGCTGGTGTGGAAGCTCACCGGCGGCCTCGTCCATGTCACCGACGTCTCCAACGCCTCCCGCACGCTGCTGTTCAACATTCACACCTGCGCCTGGGACGACGAGCTCCTGCAAGTGCTGCGCCTCCCGCGCGCGATGCTGCCGGCGGTCCGGCCGTCGAGTGTGGTGTATGGTGAGACGGACCCCACCCTGCTCGGCGCGCCCGTGCCGATCGCCGGCCTCGCCGGCGACCAGCAGGCCGCGCTCTTCGGCCAGGCGTGCTTCGCGCCAGGCCAGGCGAAGAACACCTACGGCACGGGCTGCTTCCTGCTGGTCAACACCGGCCCCACCCCCCACCGGTCCCCCGACCTGCTGGCGACGCTGGCCTGGGATCTGGGCCAGGGCGCGGTGTATGCGCTGGAGGGCAGCGCGTTCGCCACCGGGGCCGCCGTCCAGTGGCTGCGCGACGGGCTCGGCTTGATCCGGCACGCGGCGGAATCGGAGGCCCTGGCAAGCGCGGTCCCCGACAACGGTGGCGTGTACCTGGTGCCGGCGTTCGTCGGACTCGGCGCACCGCACTGGGATATGTACGCGCGCGGGCTGCTGATCGGCCTCACCCGAGGTACTCGCCGCGAGCACGTGGTGCGCGCTACCCTGGAGAGTATCGCCTACCAGACCCGCGACCTGGCCGAGGCGATGCGCCGCGCGGGACAGACGATCGAGATCCTGAAGGTGGATGGTGGCGGAACGGCCAACCGCTTCCTGATGCAGCTTCAAGCCGACCTGCTGGGCGTGCCGGTGGAGGTGGCCGCGGTCCAGGAGACCACGGCCCTGGGCGCCGCGTACCTGGCGGGACTGGCCACGGGTGTGTGGAGGAGTCCCCAGGAGCTGGCCGGCCGCTGGCGCCTCAAGCAGGCCTTCGAGCCGCGCATGAGCGCCGACGAGCGCGATACCCTCTACGCGCACTGGCTGCGCGCGGTGGAGCGCGCCCGCGGCTGGGCTGCGCCGCCGACCGCGGCGGGCGGCTGAGACCAGTTTTCACCGCCGAGACGCCGAGACGCAGAGATGCTTTGAAAGACGGTCTACCGGCTGATCAGAGGCCGGAAGCTGCCCGCGGTTAAGATCGGTCGGGCCTACCGCGTGCCCAGGGAAGACGTAGAGGCCTTCCTGGTGGCCAATAGCACCCGGCCCCAACTGCGATCTGCCCTGTTCAGGCGGGTGCTGGAGATCGCCGAGCGCAACCCGGGCGTTGACTCCGATGACGTGCTTGAGGAGTTGGAGGCCTGGGACGAGGAGCAGAAGGCGCAGCGCGCCCAAGCTCAGCGGGCATGATCAGGGCGGTTATTGATGTCAACGTCCTGGTCTCGGCCGTCATCGGTCCCCTTGCAGGAACGTCTCCCCACTACGGGCGATCCTGAGGATGATTACGTGCTCGCCACCGGCAGGTTGGCCGAGGCCAACTACCTGGTCACCGGAGATAAGGGCCTGCTCCAGCTACGTCGATACGCGGGGATGCAGATCGTCAGCCCTCGGGAGTTTCTGGAGGTGCTCCAACACGAGCGTACAGCGGGAGGAGGCGAACCATGACCCCGAGATGCCAGGAGGCAAGTCCTATTGCAGGTTGAATGAGACCTCAGGAGGCGGGCGCCCGTGACCCGGAGCGAGCTGGCTGCGGAGGTCGGAGGTGTACTGATGTTTTGATATAAGCCGCGGCCCGATGGACTGGAGTGTGAGCGGGTCACAATCTGGTCACAGCATGGCGTCAGGGTCTGGACCGTTGG
>JACQUR010000543.1 GCA_016210245.1 Chloroflexota bacterium | reverse complement strand
CAGGGAAGGGGGCCGGGGGGGTTAGGTCCGGGGGCCCGGAGGGTCAGGTCTATTCTTGCCCCACCTCCAGGCTTGGCCACGGCGTGAGCCCCAGGACTGGCCGGGGAGAGAAGCCGTGGACGTAGGGCTTGACGAGCGCCTGGCCCCGGTACTGGTAGAGCGGGATGCTCGGGTAGTCCTCGGCCAGCACCCGCTCCGCCTCGGTGTAAAGCGCCGTGCGTCGCTGGGGGTCCAATTCGCCCGCTGCCTGCTGTAGCAGCGCGTCGAACTGCTGATTGCGCCAGCCGCTGCGCAGCAGCGCCGCGTCGCCCTGAGCAGACCAGAGGGCCCGGTAGTCCTCCCCGGGGGCGTCCACCTCGCTGCTCCAACTGGCCCGGTACAGGTCGCCCTCGCGCTCCCACGCGCCAGTCCGCTGCCAGGCGATGAAGGCCCGTTCGTCTTTGGCCTCCGGGCGCAGGGTGATCCCCAGGACCTCGCGCCAGCGGCGCTGCAGGTACTGGGCGACGCGCTCGTTGGCCGGGCCGGCGCGGTAGGTGAAGCGCAGCGGCGGGAACGCTTTGCCCTCCGGGTAGCCCGCCTGGGCCAGCAGCCGCTGCGCCTCGGCGGCATCCTCCCCGGGCCAGCGCGCCGACGCTTGCCCCCGGTTGCCCGACGGCCCCAGGCTCCAGGCCGGGCCGGCCGAGGTTCCTAGCGCCTCGGCCACCAGCTCCGCGCGATCGAGGGCCATGCCCAGCGCCCGCCGAACGCGGGCATCCTGCAAGTAGGGCTTGCGATGGTTGGCCACAACGAAGGAGGTGGCCGCAAGGTCGAAGGAGACGAGCTGGCGCGCCAGCTCTGGGAGTTCCCGGATCCGCCCGAGCGCCGTGCCTGGAAGCTGGAAGTGGGAACTGGTGGTGTCGAGGTCGCCCGCCTCGTAGGCCTGCAGCACGGCCGCCTCCGCATCTGGCGCAAAGACCTTCAGCTCGATGCGCTCCAGGCGCGCCGGGCGCAGCCCCGTATACACGGGATTCGGCTCCAGGACCGCCTCCCGGCCACGGGACCAGGCGCTGATGCGGTACGGGCCGTTGCCCACCAGGCTCGCAGGATCCGCCCAGTTCGTCCCCTGGCGCTCGATGACCTGGCGGGAGAGGGGGAGGTAGACCCAGGTGCTGGCGCGGCTCAGGAACGCCGCGCCGGGCTCGGCCAGCGTCACCTCCAGGCTGCGGTCGTCCACCGCGCGCGCCCCCAGCGCGCTCGGGTCCAGTCGGCCGGCGTGGATCTCGCGCGCGTTGCGGATGGGGTAGAGCAGAGAGGCGTAGCCCGCGCCCGTGGCGGGGGTGACGTTCCGCCGCCACGCCCAGACGTAGTCCTGGGCAGTCAGAGGCGTGCCATCGGACCAGCGCAGCCCCTCCCGCAGGGTGAACAGGTAGGTGGCGCCCCCCGGGCCGACCTGCCAGCGCTCGGCGTTGCCCGGCTGGACCTGGCCGGACTCGTCCACGACGACCAGCGGCTCGAACAGGGCGTCGAGCAGGTCCAGGGCCATCGGGTCGGTCGCGGTGCCCGGATCGAGCACCCCCGGCTCGGTGATCGGCATGCGCAGCACGGGAGGCCGCGGGGCCGGCTTGGCCGACCGCTCGATCGCGCCGCCTGGCCCCGGTTGGGTCTGCTCTCCCGCCGAGACTTCAGGGGTCGGCAGGCCCGGGACCTGTGGCGGAGGCGGAAGATCGGCCAGCCCGCACGCGGCGACCAGCAGCCCGAGGACGGAGACGAGGGAGAGCAGGTAAGTCCGTCTCTCCGCCTCTCCGTCTCTCCCTCGCTCCCTCGCTCCGTCGCCCTGTCGCTCCATCGCTCCCTTTCTCCATCCAGCATCTCGGCAAGCCGGCTCTCGGCGCTGTACGCACGGAGTGGGCCAAGAAATCCCTGGGCTGGTTGGTGCGCTGGTGGCCCGGACAGTCGTGTACCTGGGAGGGAAGGTCCTGGTGACGGCGGCCTCAATCCGACCGGGCCCGCCCGGCCGCCCGCGCCCTCTCCCGCTCCGCCCGCGGCTCGACCGGGCGGAGCTTGTCGGGGTCCGCGATGTGATCGATGTACAGGATGCCGTTCAGGTGGTCGATCTCGTGCTGCAGCGCCTGGCCGAAGAGCCCCTCGCCCTGCACGCGGAAGTCTCGCCCGCCGAGATCCCTGGCCTTCACCACCACCGATTCGGCGCGCTTTGCGCACCCCCAGTAGCCCGGAACCGAGAGGCATCCTTCCTCTGGCTCGCACTCCCCCTTCAGCTTGATGATTTCCGGGTTGATCAGCACCGTTACCTTGTGATCGACCTCGATGACTGCGATACGCAGCGACACGCCGATCTGCGGCGCCGCCAGACCCACGCCGGGCGCGTCGCGCATCGTCTCGACCATGTCGTCGACCAGCTCCTCAATGGAGCGATCGATGCGCGGTACCCGCTTCGCCTTCTGGCGCAAGACCGGGTTGCCCACCACCAGGATAGGCCGAATTGCCATAGGCACCTCCTGGCGACATGATAGCAGGGGCCAGGAGTTGAAGGTTGAAGGTTGAAGGTTGAAGGTTGAAGCCCTCTTCAACCTTCAACCTTCAACCTGTCATACGCCTGCTCGATCCGCTCCAGCAACTGGGCCAGGGACACGTCGGCGGACAGGGTGGCGGCGACGGCGGCGCCGCCAGCGCCGACGCCTTCCTTGACCAGGAACTCCTCGTAGCGCCGCAACGTGCGGTGGCGCGAGGCGGCGAAGGAGAGATTGGTGCAGAGGGCAGGCACGGGCGCTACCTGGGCCAGCAAGCCGGCGAAGTCGCTGGTCGGATCGTCCACCACCCAGCGGGTCGTGGCGATCCCCAGCCGATCGCCCGGAAGCTCCCGCCCCTGTGCGGCCAGCAGCGCCCGCATGGCGGCGAGCACGGCCACCATCTGCGTGCCGCCCGCCAGCAGCACCGGGCAATGGTCCAGCGCGCCCAGCGCCAGCCCCGCCACCGCGGGCTGCATTGGATCTCCGACCCGCGCCAGGACCTCCAGTGGGGGATGGAGGTTGGAGGTTGGAGGTTGGAGGGAGTTCCAACTTCCAACCTCCAACCTCCAACCTCCATCCCGTCCAACCTCCATCCCCGCAACCCCCAGCGCCCGGCGCACCACCTCGGCCTTGAGCGCATGGGCGTTCTCGCCCAGGCTGCTGCTCACTCGCCCCTCGGCCGCATAGCCCAACGCCAGCAGCACCGCCAGGGCGGTGGTGGTCCCGCCGGGCACGCTCTCGCCCAGGACCAGGTACTCGGCACCGGCCGCCAGCCGCCGCCCGAGCGCCCGTCCCCGCTCGAACAAGCCCGCCGCCCCGGGCACGGCGTGGCCGGATACGATGCTCCGCCCCGCCTCCGTGCCCAGGACGATCGCCGGCGCCTGGGGCCGCACCCGGGTGCCCGCGTCTACAACGTGGAGCGCCATCGGCGCAAGCTGGAGCGCGGCCGCGGCGATCAGCGCCGGCCCCGGCGGGCCCAGCGGATTGGAGGGCACACCCGCCAGGCAGCGCGCGTGGCCGTAGCACAGCGCCTCGGCGTCCGCGGCCGGGGTGAGCGGACGCAGAGCCGGCGTTGCGCCCGCGGCCGAGATGCCCGGGATCAGACACGTATCGGTGTGGGCCACCACGCACACGAACGTCGGCCGCCGCCCGCGCAGGGAGGCCGCCAGTTCCCGTCCTGCCTGCGCACGGCATGGGAAGCCGATTGGAGGCGTGCAGGTTTCAGAGTGCAGAGTGCAGGTTTCTGCACTCTGCACTCTGAAACCTGCACGCCCCTCAGCCCGCCTCCTGGTGTCGGCCATGGCTAACTCCTGACCCCCAGGGGCGCCAGCAGCAGTGCCAGCGTCTCCGCCACTTCGCAGGCGGCGCCGCAGGTGTCGCCGGTCACGCCGCCGAGGCGGGCAGCCATCAGGCGCACGAGGGTGATGGCCAGGACGCCCGCGGCGACGAGTGCCAGCAGGCCGGCCGGACCCAGGGCCAGGCTGGCGAGCACGGTCCAGGCGGTCGCCACGGCCAGGGTCAGGGGCGAGGCGCCCTGCTTGAGCGCGGCGCTGGCGCTGGGCTCGGGCCGCGCGTAGGGGTGGGCGGCGTAGGCGTAAACGATGATCCACCGGCCGAGCGCGGGCGCGGCCAGCAGCGCGGCTGCGCGGCCAGCCGCAGGCAGCGCCCCCAGGGCCGCGAGCTTGAGCAGCAGCAGCAGGACCAGGCCGACCACGCCGAAGGAGCCGACCCGGCTGTCGTGCATGATCGCCAACCGCTCAGCCCGGTCCCGGCCAGGGGCGAGCAGCCCGTCGCACGCGTCGGCCACCCCGTCCAGGTGCAGGGCGCCGGTGAGCCCCGCCAGGAGCGCGAGCACAGCCGCGTCCGCCACGGGCGGCGCAAAGGCCGACCGCAGCAGGACATCTGCGCCTGCGACGCTGGCTCCCAGCAGCGCGCCAACCAGCGGGAAGTAGGCCAGCGCACCACCCAGCGCCTTCGCGTCGTAGCTCGCCCGCCCGGGCACGGGCAGCACGGTCAGGAACTGCACGGCCAGGAGCAGCGAGGCCAGGGGCTGGGGGCCGGGGGCTGGAGGCTGGAGGTTGGAGGTTGGAGGCTGGAGGTCAGGGCTCATCGCTTACTCAGGACTCAGCACTCAGCACTCAGCACTCAGGACTCAGCACTCCGTTGGGCAGCACGATGACATGGGGCGCGCCGGTGGTCGGGTGGGGCTGGACCAGCGTGCGGGCGCCGAACGTGGCCTGGATGCGCTCGGGCACCAGCACCTCGGCCGCCGGGCCGTCGGCGGCGATGCGCCCGCCCTGCACCAGCACCAGGCGATCGAAGATGAGCGCGGCCAGGTTGAGGTCGTGGGTGGTGGCGACGATGGTCAGCCCCATCGTCCGGTTGAGGCCGCGGAGCCGCTCCAGCAGGTCGAGCTGGTAGGCGATGTCCAGGTGGGCGGTGGGCTCGTCCAGGAGCAGGAGCCGCGGCTGCTGCGCCAGCGCCATGGCCAGGATGGCCCGCTGGCGCTCCCCGCCGCTCAGCTCGCCGAAGGAGCGATCGGCCAGGTCCACCAGCCCGGCCAGCTCGAGCGCCGTCTCCACCGCCTGCCGGTCGGCCCGCGTTGGGCCGGCCAGGAGGTGGGCGTAGGGCGTGCGCCCAAGCGACACCACCTCGCGCACGGTGTAGGCGAAGGGCAGGCGGCTCTCCTGGGGCACGACCGCCAGGCGGCGCGCGACCTCGGCGCGGGGCAGGCTGCACACCTCGCGTCCATCCAGCAGCACGCTGCCCCGCCGCGGCCGCAGGGTGCCGGCGGCCAGGCGCAGCAGGGTGGTCTTGCCCGAGCCGTTCGGGCCCAGCACCCCCACCAGTTCGCCCGCGGCCACGGTGAAGCGCTCGACCTGGAGGCGGAACCCCTGCGGGAAGGCGAACTCGACCTGGCGCACCTCGAGGGCGGTCATGCGAACAGGTAGCTCCCCCTGGCTCGGCCGAGCAGGTAGAGGAAGAACGGGCCGCCGACCAGCCCGGTGAGGACGCCCACCGGCAGCTCCGCCGGCGCGAGCACGGTGCGAGCGAGCGCGTCGGTCCACAGCAGGAAGAGCGCTCCGCCCAGGGCGCTGGCAGGCAGCAGCAGCCGGTGCTCCGGGCCGAGCACCATCCGCAGGGCGTGGGGCACGACCAGGCCCACGAAGCCGATCAGGCCGCTGACCGTGACCGCCAGCGCGGTCAGCAGCGCGGCGACCGCGAGCAGGGAGCGCCGGACCTGGACCACTTCGACGCCCAGGTACGCCGCCCCCTCCTCGCCCATGGCCAGGGCATTCAAGGCCGGGGCGAGGGGCCAGGCCAGCGCCACCAGCGCCAGGATGCCCGGGGCGACGAGCGCCAGTTGGTCCCAGCCGGCCACAGCGATCCCACCGAAGAGCCAGGCGAACAGGGCGCGCATGCGCAGTTGGAGGCGGTCGTCCACGCTGAGCAGGAAGTTCATGGCGGCGACGAGCACCGCGTTCACCGCCATGCCGGCCAGCAGCAGGTTGGTGATGGAGGTGCCCCCGCTCGCCCGCGCCAGGCGGTAGACCAACAGCGCCGTACCGATCGCGCCGGCGAAGGCCAGGGCCGGGATGAGGCCAAAGGTGGCGGCAAACCCCGGGGCGGCCGCGAGCGTGGCCACCGTAGCGCCCAGGGCGGCGCCGGCCGAGGTGCCGATGACGTACGGGTCAGCCAGGGGGTTGCGGAGCAGGCCCTGCAACAACGCCCCGGCCGTAGCCAGCGCGGCGCCTACCAGGGCGGCGGCTACGACGCGGGGCAGCCGGATCTGGAGCAGAATGGCCTCCTCCGCCGGCTGCCCCGCACCAGGATTGGCCCCCGGGCCGAACTGGTGGGCCAGTACCTGGACAATGGTGCCCGGCGGGATGGCCACCGCCCCCAGCCCGGCCGCCAGCGCCATCGAGACGCCAACCGCCAGGGCAAGGGCAGACAACACCACCGCCGGCCGAGGGCGCATCCTGCCTTCTGTCTGCTGCTTTCTGTCCACCACTTTGAGATTGCAGATTTGAGATTGCAGAGTGCAGATTGAGGCAATCTGCACTCTGCAATCTCAAATCTGCACTCCTCTTACCTCTGGATGATCTGCGCGAAGGCCTTCAGACCTTCCACAATGCGCGGGCCCGGACGGCTGGTGATGTCCGGGTCGATGGGATAGACACGGCCATCCTTGACCGCGGCGATGTTCTGCCAGCCCGGGCGTTTGGCGACCTGCTCGGGCGTCGTGCCGTAGGCCGCGTCCCCCAGGGTGATGAGCTCCGGATTCGCGCGGATGACCTCCTCCACGCTGAGGGCTGGGTACTGGGTCGGAGCCGAGGCAGCGATGTTTGCGCCGCCGGCCAGCGAGATCAACTCGTCGATGAAGGTGCCGGCCCCCGCAGTGTAGAGCTTGGCAGGGTCGCTGGCATCCAGTTCGTGGAAGACGCGCGGCCGGCGGGAAACCGAGGCGGTCCTGGCCTTGACGACTGCCACCTCCTGCTGCAACTGGGCGACCAGCTTGCGGGCCGCGTCCTCGGCCCCGGCGCTCTTGCCGACCAGCAGGATGTCGGCGTACACGCCCTCCAGGTTGTTCGCATCCAGCACGAGCACGGACAGCCTGGCCGCCTCCAGTTGCTGGAGCAAGCTGGGCGCGTTGCCACTCGTCGCCAGCACGAGGTCCGGGCGCTGGGCGATAATCGCCTCGGGGCTCATCTGCAGCCCCCCGAGCTTGGGCTTGCTCCTGGCCGCCTCGGGGTAGTCATCGAAGTCGCTCCCGGCCACGTGCAGGTCGCCCAGGCCGAGGGCGTAGAGGATTTCGGTGTTGCTGGGCTGGAGCGTCACCACCCGCTCGGGCTTCCTGGCCAGGGTGACCTGGCGTCCCTGGTCGTCCTTCAGGACGAGGGGATACGCGGCCGCCGGACTGGGCGCCGCGGTGGGCCCGGGCGGTGCCGTGGGTGCGGTGCGGGTCGGCGCCGCGCTGGGTTGGGCGGCTGGTGGAACGGTTGGTTGAACGGAGGGGGGTTGTGGGCTGGGGTTCGCCGGCGCCGCGGGCGCGGCGCAGCCAGCCACGAACGCGGCCATAGCCGCTGCCAGCAGGGTAGCAGAGAAGCGCATGAGTCACTCCTGAAGCAAGCATCAAAATAGGCCCCTGGTCGTGCGCTCGCGACGAAGGGCCTCTATGGTGGCAGCGGCAACATCAGTCCATCCCCTCTCTCGCGAAGGATGCCGGACCGACAGGGGCCGGTGTTCTGGCTCGCCCGCCCGCCCGGGGCGGACTTACAGTTGCGGGACAGCGCCGGCCTTGCACCGGACTTTCCCGTTTGAGCTCCCAGCTTTACCCGGGAGCACCCCTGCCCGGACTATTCAGTTGCGTCGATTCTAGCTCACCCGCGACCGCGGGTCAACGAGTTGAGTGCAGATTTGAGATTTGAGATTCGAGACAGCAGAGTGCAGATTGAACTCTGCACTCTCAAATCTCAAATATCAAATCTGCACTCAACTCATCCGCTGGCCAGCGCACCCGACTGGAAGGACAGCGCGTCGTGCGCTTCCCTCGGCAGCATGCGCCCCATCAGCT
>JACQUR010000529.1 GCA_016210245.1 Chloroflexota bacterium | reverse complement strand
GAGTGATGTGTGCAGATTTAATCTGAACTATGCACTCTAAAATATATGATCCCTGCTCTCCGTGTCTCCGTGGTACACGTCCCCTCACCAGCGAAACCATGTGCGGGTAGTACCAATGGCCTATTGAGGCGAGGCGTCGGTTCCCATAAGGTTATGGCGCGCTCGAGGCGCCGAGTTCTGAGGAATGAGCCACGTTCCACCGGCTACTCGCCACTGGCCACTCGCCACTGCTGTGCTGGCGTTCACCGCTGTCCTGGCCGGGGCGGCAACCCTGGGAACAGCCGGCCCGGACGAGGGGCGCTACGCGGACGAGTTGATCGGGCTGACCAACCTGGACCGCACCTCCAATGGGCTGCCGGCGCTGGCCACCGATCGCCGCCTGATGGGGCTAGCGGCGGAGCGCAGCCAGGACATGCTGGCCCGCGACTACTTCTCGCACGCGATCCCGCCGGATGGCCGCACCGTGTTCGACCAGATGGTCGAGCGGGGCATCACCTACCGGGCGGCGGGCGAGAACCTGGAGTTCAACACCGCGCCGCAGCGGCAGACGGCCCGCTACGCGCAGCGCGACTTCATGAACAGCCCCACCCACCGGGCGCTCATCCTGAGCTCGGACTTCGATCACCTGGGCGCGGGGGTGGCCCAGGGCAGGGAGAGCCGCACAATGTACACCGTGCTCTTCGTGGGGCTGGCCGCACCGGGCGCGGAGCCTCCCGCACCGATGCTGGGCGGGGCCGACGCGCCCCCGCTGCCGCCCACGCCCACCCGGGCTGCTGCCACGCCGACCCCGCGGCCTACCCAGGCTGCCGCTGCGCCCACCCCGCGGCCTACCCGGACCAGCAGCGAGCCGATCCCCGCCGCCGGCCGCCTGCGGCCCGCTGGCGCCCGCCCGCTCGGCCTGATCGAGGAGCTGGTGCAGCGCACGCTGCGGTTGTATCTGGGGCTGTAGGTGTTAGCCACTATTCTTCACGCCGAGGGGCTGGTCAAGCGCTTCCCGGTGCGGGATGGGTACGTGCAGGCGCTGGCGGGGGTGGACCTGGTGGTGCGCCGCGGCGAGTTCGTGGCCATCATGGGCTCCTCGGGCTCCGGCAAGAGCACACTGCTGCACCTCCTGGGCGGCCTGGAGCGGCCCTCGGCCGGGCGGGTGCTGCTGGATGGCATGGACCTGGGCCGCCTCTCGGACCGCGAGCTGACGCTCCTGCGCCGCCGCAAGATCGGCTTCGTCTTCCAGTTCTTCAACCTGATCCCCACCTTGACGGCGCACGAGAACATCATCCTGCCGCTGCTGATCGACGGCAAGCGGCCGGCCGAGCAGGCCCGGATGCTGGAGCTGCTGGTCCGCCTGCTGCGCCTGGAGGGCGTGCTGGACCACCGACCCGACCAGCTCTCCGGCGGCGAGCAGCAGCGGGTGGCCATCGCTCGCGCGCTGCTGACCCAGCCGGACGTCATCATGGCCGATGAGCCGACGGGCAACCTGGACCACGCCTCGGGCATGGAGCTGCTGGAGCACCTGTGGAGCAGTTGCGCCCACCTGGGGCGGACGATCGTCATGGTGACCCACGAGGCGAAGGCCGCCATCTTCGCCGACCGGGTGGTGCTGCTGCAGGACGGCCTGGTCATCGATCAGGTCCCGCTGGGGCGGGACAAGCCGAGGGACAATGCGCGGCCTCTCATTGCTCGCCTTCAGGAGCTTGGCCTCTAGGCGCCTGCGCGCGCTGCTCACCACGGCGGCGGTGTGCCTGGGCGTGGTGGCCATCATGGGCAGCCTGAGCGCCATCGGCGCGATCCGGGCGAGCCTGGAGCGGGCGGCCGCCGACGCGGCCGGGCGCGCCGACCTGGAGGTGCGCGCGCTGGCCGAGCAGGGCTTCCCGCTGGCCGTGGTCGAGCAGGTCCGCGGGCTGGAGGGCGTGCGGCTGGTGGCGCCCGTGCTGGAGAAGCGCACCTTCCTGCGCGGCGAGGGCTTGCAGGGGTTCGTCCACCTCGTTGGCGTGGACGCAGCCGCCGAGGCGGAGGTCCACAGCCTGGCGCTGCGCGCGGGCCGCTGGCCGGGCCCGGGCGCGGCGGAGGTGGCCCTGCTGGACGCCTGGGCGGCCGGGCACGACATCCGGCTCGGCACCACCGTGGACCTGATCACCCGCGAGGGGTTCCAGAGCTTCGAGGTGGTGGGCCTGGTCTCCGAGGCGGGGCTGGCGCGGCGCAGCTTTGGACGGGTGGTGTTCGTGTCGCTCCAGACGGCGCAGCAGGCGTTCGGGTTGGGGGGACGGATCACCCACCTGGCGCTCCAGCTCGAGCGCCCGGCCGAGCGCGAGCAGGTGGCGCGCCAACTGGCCACCCTGCTGCCCGGCGGCTTCAGCGCCCTCCAGCCGGAGGAGGTGGGACGGGAGCTGCGCGCGGCTGCCGAGCAGCTCGCCCTGGGCCTGATCGTGTTCGGTGCCACGGCGCTGTTCGTCGGGGCCTTCCTGATCGGCAACACGATTGCCATGACGGTGGCCGAGCAGCGGCGGCAGATCGGCCTGCTGCGCGCGGCCGGCGTCACCCGCGGGCAGGTGCTGGTCGTCGTCCTCCTCCAGGCGGCGGTGGTCGGCGCGGCCGGATCGGCGCTGGGCGTGCTGGGCGGGGTGGCGCTGGCCTACGGGCTCGTGGCCTGGCTGGTGAGCTGGGAGCGGCTGGCGACAGTGGAGGTGCCGCTCGAGCCGCAGGCAGCCGCGCTCAGCTTCCTGGTCGGGGTTGGCGCGACGGTCCTCTCGGCCCTGCTGCCGGCCTGGCAGGCGACCACCATCGCGCCCGTGGAGGCGCTGCGCCACGCCGAGCCCCAGCCGACCCGGGTCTCGGCGTGGAGCCACTGGCTGGGCGCGGGCGGGTTGGTGGTGGCAGGCGGGGCGGCGCTGGCCTGGCCGCTGGGGGAGGATGCAGCCGGGCCCGCCCGCATCCTGGGGGTCGTGTTGTGGCTCTCCGCCGCTGGCCTGGCCGCGCTCGGGCTGGTCGGGCCGCTCTCGCGCCTGTGCGCCCTGCCTTTCCGCTGGCTGCTCGGCCCCGAGGCGCGCCTGGCCGAGCTCAACCTGCGCCGGGCCGAGCAGCGGGCCGGACTGACCGTGGTCGGCTTCACCGCCAGCCTGGCGCTCATGGTCGCCCTGGCCGGGCTGGGCAGCAGCGCGGCCACGGCTGGCCAGGAGCGGGCAGCGCGCATCTTCCCCGGCGAGCTGCTGGTCGTCTCGCCGGTGCCCCAACCCGTGCAGCTCGCCGACGAGGTGCGCGCCACCCCCGGGGTGGGCCATCTCACCCTGCTGCGCCCGCTCTCGGTCGCCTGGGGACCCGTCTGGCTCGACGCCATGGCCGTGGAGCCGGCCGACTACGCGGCGCCCCTGGCGGCCATGCTGGCCGAGGGCGAGCCGGCGGAGACGCTGGCCCGCCTGCAGGCCGGGCGTGCGGTGCTGGTGCCGCTGCGGCTCGCCCAGGCGCGGGGGCTGAAGCCGGGCGACCGGATGCCGCTCCAGACGCCCGACGGCCCGGTAGAGTTCCAGGTGGCCGGCCTGCTGGCCTACTCCTTCCCCTCGTCCGACAACCTGGGCGCCGTCGTCCTGTCCCGCCAGGACGTGGCGCGCTCCTTCGGGCTGGACAGCTTCACCCTGCTGGCCGTCACGCCCGCGCCGGGCACGAGCGCGGAGGCGCTGGCCGAGCCGCTGGGCCAGGTGGCCGAGCGCTTCGGCATGGAGGTCGTCTCGGTGGGCGCCATCCGCGCCGCCATCGGCAGCGGGGTGGGCCAGCTCCTGGCGCTGTTCGGCAGCCTGATCGCGGTCGGGATCGTGGTGGCCGGGCTGGGCATCGTGAATACGATGATGATGAACGTGGCCGAACGCCAGCGCGAGATCGGCGTGCTGCGCGCGCTGGGGCTGACGCGCTGGCAGGTGCAGGTGATGGTGCTGGCGGAGGCGGCCATGATGGGCCTGATCGGCGGCCTGCTGGGCGTGGTGAGCGGCCTGGGCCTCTCTCGGCTGCTGCTCGAGCTGGCCCGCTCGCCAGACTTCGACCCCCAGCCGGTCTGGCCGCTTGGCCCGGCGGCGCTCAGCCTGCTGGCCTCGGTGGCCGTAGCGATGCTCTCCGCCCTGCCGCCGGCCCGCGCCGCCGCACGGGTCCACGTGAGCCGGGCGGTGTTCACGGAGTAGGAGTCCTATGAGCGCGTCACGGGAGGGCAGATTTGAGATTGCAGAGTGCAGAGTGAGGACCGGTCCTCGCTCTGCACTCTGCAATCTCAAATCTGCCCTCTGCAATCTCAAATCTGCCCTCTGCAATCTCAAATCTGCCCTCTCCAATCCCAAATCTGCACTCTGCAATCTCAAATCTGCCCTCTCCAGCGTCCCTGGCCTGGTCACCCGGTTCACGCTCATCGGCGTCGTGGTCGGCCTGCTGGTGGCCAGCGGCGTGGCCTGGTTTGCCGAGGCCCGCCTGGCCGACATGATGCTCGCGCAGGTCGCGTTGCGGGCCGTCGACCAGGTCCAGTTGGGCGTGCTGCACCGCGTGACGGCGGCCGATTTCGAGCCACCACACACGCCGCAGAAGCTGGACGACCTGGAGGCGCGCCTGGCCCCGCTGCTGGCCCGGGTGCGTGAAGAGGGCTCTGGCGTGCTCCGCCTGTACCTCTTCGCGCGCGATGGCACCGTGCTCTTCTGTGACCGTGCGAGCGAGCGTGGACGGATCGGCGTCTCGAACTCGCCGCTCTTCGCGGCCGCGCTCGCGGGAAACGCTGGCGCACAACTGTCCTCTCTCTCGTCCCCGAAGAACGCCGATCTGAAGGCGCGCTACGACGGTGCCCTGGAGGCCTACGTGCCGTTCATCGTGGACGGGCAGGTGGTGGGCGTGTACGAGATCTACCAGGACCTGGCGCCCATTCGCCCGTTGCGCCCCCTGGTCTGGAGCGTCGCCATCGGGGGGCTCAGCGTCCTCTTCCTTGCGTTGCTTCCCGTGGTCCACGGGGCGGCGGCACGGATTCGCCGCCAGCGGGTCGAGCGTGAGCGTCTCCTGCAGCAGACCATCGAGGCGTTCAGGGAGCTGGCGCGGCAGGCGATAGCCGAGCCGGACGCCGAGCGCGTGCTGGGCCTGATCTGCGAGCAAGCCGGGCGACTGGTCGGCGCCGACTACGCGGCGGTCGTGGGCATGGAGGCAGATGGAACGAGGGTCTGCCACGGCGCATGGGGCATGCGCACCGACGCCTGGCGCGTGCCGAGGCCAGTACGGACCAGGGGCGCAGTGGCGCGGGCGCTGGCCACCCGAGGCACGGCCATCGCCACAGATCTGGCGGAGGGCGCGGAGGCGTCTTCCATGCATGCTGCCGAGGGGGGACGGACAGCGCTCGCCACGCCGCTGTTCGGTTCACAGGGGCTACTGGGAGGCCTGCTGGTGGGCTGGCGGACCGACGAGCGCCCGACGGCCGAGCAGGTACACCTGGCCGAGGCGCTGGCGGGCTACGCGGCCACCATCCTCGACAACGCCCGCGCCCACCGCAACCTGACAGCCTCCGAGGAGCAGGCCCGAGCCGCGGCGGAGCGACTGGAGCACATCATCGAAGGGACTGGCGATGCCATCATCGTGTCCGACCTGGAACGTCGGATCCTCTCCTGGAACCGCGGCGCCGAGCAGATATTCGGCTGGAGCCGCCAGGAGGTGCTCGGGCAGATCGCTCCGTTCGTGCCAGCGGACCTGCTGGAGGACTCGCTCAGGCGCAGACAGCAGGTGATCGAGACTGGCCAGACCATCGCCAACTACGAGGCCGAGCGGCTGACCAGAGATGGCCGGCGCATCCCCGTGCTGGGGACGATATCGCCCCTGCGCGACCAGGCGGGCACGATTGTCGCCATGCTCGGCATCACCAAGGATATCAGCGCCTACAAGCAACTGGCGGAGCAGTCGAGGCGGCTCGCCCTGCTCGAGCAGCGCGAACGGATCGCCATGGACCTGCACGACGGGGTGATCCAGTCGCTCTATGCCGTAGGGCTGACCCTCGGCGCGCAGGCGCGCACGCTCAACGGGAACGCGGACGAGACGCGCGCGGCCTTGCGCCAGGCGATGGCGCAGCTCAATGGCGCCATTCGCGAGATCCGGGCCTACATCCTCAGCCTCCGCCTGCGCGAACCGGAGGAGCACGGCCTGCGGCCCAGGCTCGAGGCCCTGGCCCAGGAGGTCCAGGCCAGCATTCAGGTCTGCCCCCAGCTCGAGCTAGCCGAAGGCGTGGACGGACCCCTGGAGCCCGAAGCGGTCGCCAACCTGCTCTACATCGCCCGCGAGGCCACCGCCAACGTGATCCGCCACGCTGGCGCGCGCGCGGTGGCCATCCGCCTGGAGCAGGCCGAGGGGCGGTTGGTGCTCACCATCCGCGACGATGGCCGCGGGTTCGATCCGCGGCGCATGGATAGGCAGGCGGGGGATGGCCTGCGCAACATGGCCGAGCGCGCCAGGGTGCTGGGCGGGCACCTGGTGGTCCTGAGCGAGCCGGGGCACGGCACCGAGGTCCGCGTGGAGGTGCCGGCGCGGGAGGGGAGGGCGAGCCCATGGCCGAACCACGGGTGAGGCTGCTGCTGGTGGACGACCACACAGTCGTGCGCATGGGGCTGAGGCGTCTGTTCGAGACCGTGCCTCACTTCTCCGTGGTCGGCGAGGCCGGCAACGTGGCGCAGGCGGTGGCCGAGGCCCACCGCTGCCAGCCCGACGTGGTGCTCATGGACGTGCGGCTGCCCGATGGCAGCGGGGTCGAAGCCTGCCGCAAGATCCGCGCCGAGCGGTCCCAGACCCGGGTGGTTGTGCTGACCTCCTACGCCGATGAGGAGGCGGCCATGGCCTCGACGCTCGCGGGCGCGGCCGGCTATCTGCTCAAGGAGAGCGAGCCGGAACGGCTGATCGAGGCGGTGGAGGTGGCCGCCCGAGGCGGCTCGCTCCTGGCTCCTGACGCGGCCGAGGCAGCGTTCGCGCGGATGCTGCGCGTGGGTGCAGCGGCTGCCGGCGATCCGCTCGCCGACCTGTCCCAGCAGGAGCGAAAGATCGTGCCGCTCATCGCCCAGGGCAAGACCAACCGCGAGATCGCCGCCGCGCTCTCCCTGAGCGAGCACACGGTCAGGACCTACATCAGCTACATCCTCCAGAAGCTCCACCTCACCCGGCGGGCCGAGGCCGCGGCCTTCATCG
>JACQUR010000520.1 GCA_016210245.1 Chloroflexota bacterium | reverse complement strand
TGCTCCTGGCCTCGGCCATCGTGCCCGCGGTGAACGTCCTGCAGCTCGTTCGCCACCGCGCTCACGCAGGCAAGCAGGTGCGCCGCATCGTCCCCCTGTTCGTGGGCGGGGTGTTGGGCGTGCCCATGGGCGTCGGGTTGCTGGCCATCCTGTCCGGGCAGGCGATCACGCTCGTCCTGGGCGGCTTCACCCTGCTCTACGTGTTCACGAGCTTCTTCAAGCTGCGGCTCCTGGTCCCCCCGCGCTGGGAGCCGCTGCTCTCGCCCGCGGTGGGAGTGACCGCCGGCCTCTGCACTGGGGCCGTCGGCGTCTCCGGCCCGGTGCTGGCGAGCTACCTGCTGGCGCTCGACCTGACTGCCTCGGCCTTCCTCTTCTCCCTGTCGCTCATGTTCACCATTCTGAGCACCTACCGGCTGGTGGGACTGATCGTCCTGGACCTGGTGACGCCCACCCTGGTGAGCCTGAGCCTCCTGCTCCTGACCCCGGCGTTGCTCGGGTTGAAAAGCGGCATGTGGCTTCAGAGCCGTCTGCCCAAACAGACGTTCCAGCGCGCTGTGCTTCTGGTGCTGCTCGCCGCCGGCCTCAGCCTGATCGAGCGCGGCCTCAGCTAGCGGGGAGCGCTCTGCGAGCCGCGATCCTTCGACAGGCTCAGGATGAGCGGAGGCCTCCGCGGAGGTGAAGACCGGGTTTGTCTGTCACGAACCGGATCCAAACCCGGCTTGGGTCGAGCCCCCTAGCCTGAAGGCAGGCTTCGAGGGTTTCCCAGTCAGATGCCGCCGCTATCACACTACCCTGATAGACAGCGACGAACTGATCCGGGTAAGCTTCGAGGAGATCCTGGCGGTGCTCACGCCAGAACCGGTCCTCCTCCTCCTCCTCCTGCCACGCAGCCTGCAACCGTCCCCAGTCGATAGGCAGGTGGGCTAGCATCCCTCACCTCCCCCTTCCCAGGTTTGGCACATTGTGTACCACACGGGACTCGGTGTTCAAGCGCGGGTGTCCGATGCTCTAGCCCGGCCGGTACCCCGTTAGCTCCACATACCCCTCTCCGGCCACCCCCCTACCGCCCAGGGTGCCAGAAACCTGCACCGCGCCCTCCCAGTAGGGCATGCGCTCGAAGGCCAGCTCCTGGTCCTCCAGCACGGGCACCAGGCGCAGGCTGGCCTGGGGCAGACCGAGCTCCGGCCGGGCGGCCAGGCGCACCTCCCAGCCGGAGGGGTAGCGGGCGCCGGTGTGAGGACTGGTCCAGCTCCCCAGGGCCGCTACCTCGGCCGCGTCCGCAGGCAGCTCGGTGGTCTGGCCGGCGCGGTCGACCACGGTCCCGAAGACGCCGCTGCTGGCCCCCTGAGCGTCGCGGAGCAGGAAGAGCATCAGCTCACTGCCCTCGTCGAGCTGGAGACTGAACCAGTCCCAGCCGCCCACCGTAGCCACGACGAAGTTGCCCCACTGGTGGTCGTGCCAGGCCTGGCCCTCTACCTGGCGCCAGGTGTCGCCCTCGCGCACCTGACCCGAGACGGCCAGGCGGGTGCGGGAGTAGTAGTAGGAGTCGCCGGCCGGGCCGAAGGAGATCAGGCCGCCGTGGTGGAGCGCGGGCGGCTTCTGAGAGACCAGGCGCAGCTCCAGGGCGTAGTCGTCCAGGTCGGCCGCAATCTGGTCGCGCCCGTCGCCGCCACTCAGCCGCCAGCCGTCCACCTCCAGGTCCAGGCTCGCGGGCAGGGCGGTGCGCTGCGCCGTCCGGGCCGCGTAGCGGAAGCGGCCGCGCTGGGGATCGGTGAGGGCGACGTGCGCGAGGTAGCCGATGGGGTTCTGGCCGCGCACGCTCTGGAAGATGACGAACTCGAAGCCGTAGCGCTGGCCGTCTGCGCCGTACAGGTGGCCGGTGTAGTACCACCACTCGGTCAGCACGTCGTGGGGCGCGTCGTCGGCCGGCAGCCGCACGGGAGCCGGCGTCGGCTGGACCGTCGGCGCCAGCGGGGCGAGCGGCTGGGGGGGCCTCGCCGGCTGGCAGGAAACAAAGAGCAAGGAGAGGAGCACGAGGGCCAGGCCGCACGATCTGCGGTCGTGCGGCCTGGCCCTCGTGCTCCTCTCCTCAGTCGCCACGATGTCCCCCATGCTCTGCCATCGCATGCCCGTCCTTGGCAGATCCCGAGCCATCGTCGCCCGTGCCATAGCCGCGCAACTGGTCATAGCGGGCGACCTGTTCAGTGGTGAGAATGTGCTTCATTTCAAGGTGCGCTGCCAGGTGCGTCTCGCGGAGCCGTCCCTCCACCGCGGCGATCTCGCCGGTGAGGTGCTCCAGCTCGGTCGGGGTGATCGCGCCACTGCTGAACATCTGATCCAGGTCTGTCTCCAGGTTTACCAGTTGCTCGCCGTACCGACGGGCGTCCTGCTGCATGCTTGAAAATACCTCGCGCACCCGTTGCTCCTGATCCGGCCGCAGTTGCAAGTCGCGCGCAAGCTCCAGCACGTGCGTCGGGCCAGGGTAGTGGTTGAGCTCGGCGGCCAGAGCATAGCCGGCACCCCGTCCCGCCAGCAGGTCTGCCACTCGGTCCGGCACCAGGGCCTTGACCGGGCGGCCTTCAAGCCCGGCGTAGGGCTGCGTCTGGAGACCCGGCTTGGTCGGGGCGGGGGTCTGCTCGCCCGTGCAGCCCCCTGTGAGCGCGGCCGCCAGCGTGAGCGCCGTCAGCGCGATCCATCGCAACATGCTTCGTCCTCCTCTGGTTGCTCGTGCTCACCGCGCCCAGCAACACCGACAGACCACGCTGCACGGCCGCCCGTTCCTCGGCAGGGATCGCACTGAAGATGCGAGCGAACTTGGCCGCTCGCGCCACTGCCAGTTGTTCGGACGCGCGCCGCCCCGCGTCGGTCAGGTGCAGCAGCAGGACGCGACGATCGGCCGGGTCGCGTTCCCGTCTAATCCACCCCCGCCGCTCCAGGTGCTCGACCAGGCGACTCACGGTGCTCTTCTCCAGCCGGAGCCGCGCGGCCAGCGCGGTCTGGGGCAGGGATTCCACCTGGGTCAACTCCATCAGGGCATGGGCCGCAGAGACACTCACCGGCTGGCCGCAGGGCGTGCGGTCGGGCTGGTGCAGGCCGAAGGCGCGTACCAGCCCAATCATCTGTTCCTGGAGCTCCTGCGCGTCCATCGCGTCCGCCACCTCCGCGCCTCCTCATCCCGTTGTATGCTACAACCAATCAGTTGCATCCTGCAACTGCCCGGAGGGGAGCACCAGGACCAGGCCGCATGACCGCAGGTCGTGCGGCCTGGTCCTGGTGCTCCCCTCCTTACCTCATGCTTCCGCCTTCGGCAGGGCACGCCGCACCAGGAAGGGCGCCCACCAGTTCCAGTCGCCCAGCAGGCGCATGGTGGCCGGGACCAGCAGGGCGCGGACGATGGTGGCGTCCAGGAAGACGGCGATGGCGGTGCCCAGGCCGAGCGCCTTGATGAGGACGATGTCGGCGGCGACGAAGGAGCCGCTGACCAGGACGATGATCGCCGCCGCGCTGGTGATAATGCCTCCGCTGCGCTGGAGCCCCTCCGCCACGCCGCGGCGGTTGTCGCCATGCGCATCGTAGGCCTCCTTGACCCGGCTGAGCAAGAACACCTCGTAGTCCATGGATAGCCCGAACAGCACGCAGAACAGCACGATCGGTAGCGAGGCCTCCACGAAGCCGAGCGGCGCGAAGCCGAGCAGGCCGGCCAGCAGGCCATCCTGGAAGACGACCACCAGCGCGCCGTAGCTGGCGGTGATGCTGAGCACGTTCATGAAGATCGCCTTGAGCGGCAACAGCAGTGAGCGGAACAGCACCAGCAGCAGCACGTAGGTGCTGGCGACGATGAAGGCCAGGGCGCGCGGGAAGTCCTGGTAGAGCCCCGTGCTGTAGTCGACCACGCCGGCCGTGCCGCCGCCGACCAGCAGCCGCAAGCCGGGCGGCGGTTCCATGGCCCGCAGGCGGCCCACCAGCGCTTTCGAGGCGGCGCTGGTCTGGCTGGCGCGGCTGGTGACCCGCACCAGCACCGTCCCGTCGCGCACGAACTGGCGCACCGCCGCCTCGGCGTAGAGGTCGGGCAGGCGGTCCGGACGCGCGTACAGGAGCTGGTACTGGGCGCGGGTCAGGCGCGGATCGAGGCTGGCGAGGCTGTCAACCCGCTCCACCTGGGAGTCGCGGGCGATGGCCTGGACGAAGTCGTACACCTGGCCCACCCGCTGCGGGCCGAGCATCGGGCCCTCGCCTTCCAGCACCACCAGGATGGGCGACAGCTCGCCCTCGCCAAACTTCTGGCGCAGCAGGTCGAAGCCCCGCCGCGACGGCACGTCCTGGGGCAGGATGGAAGCGTCGGGAGCGCCGAACTGGACGTGCAGGAAGGGCAGGCCCAGCAGCAGCAGCCCCACCAGCACGGGCCCCAGCACCCGCAGCGGGTGGGCCATCACCCAGGCGGCCAGCCTGGCCCAGGCGGCGCGCCGGCGTGGGCTGGGTCGGACCACCACCAGGCGGTCTACCCCGCGGCCAACCACCGCCAGCAGGGCCGGCAACAGGGTCAGCGCCGCCAGGACCGAGACCAGCACCACCAGGGCGCCGGCCAGGCCGAGCGAGCGCAGGGCCATGAACTCGAAGCCGATCAAGGCCAGCAGGCCGACGAAGACCGTGGCCCCGGAGAACAGCACCGCCCGCCCGGCCGTGGCCATGGCCCGCCCGATCGCCTCGGGTACTGCGTGGCCCGCCCCCAGTTCCTCGCGGAAGCGGCTGGCCAGGAAGAGCGAGTAGTCGATGCCCAGCCCCAGCCCGAGCATGGTGACCAGGTTGAGCGAGAAGATCGAGAGGTCCACCACGCGGCTCAGCAGGACCATCAGACCGAGGGTGAGCAGGACGCTGGCCCCGCCCACGGCGCCGGGCAGGGCCGCAGCCACCAGCGAGCCGAAGACCAGCACCAGCGCCAGGGCGGCGAAGGGCAGCGAGACCATCTCCGCCCGCCGCAGGTCGCGCTCGGTCACCGCCTGGATGTCGTCGTAGAAGATGGGGGCGCCGGTCACGACCTGCTCCAGCTCGGTCGGTTGGAGCGCGGCCTGCAGCCTGGGCAGGAAGGAACGGTATTGCTCTGGCGCGGCGTGCAGCGCCACCAGCGCATAGGCGGTGGTGCCGTCGGCGGAGGCCTGGCGCGGATTCTCGCGCGGCGTGGCTACCCAGGCGACCTCCTCCAGGGCGCGCACGCGCTCCAGAGCGCGGTCGATCGCGGCCTGGAAGCGGGGATCGTCGTTCCGCAGCCGTGCGGAGGTGAACACCACCACGAGCGTGGCCGGGTCGTAGCCGAAGCGCTGGTCGAGCAGCGCGCTGGCTCGGTGGCTCTCCAGCGAGGGCGCGGAGAAGCCGCCGGCGGCCAGGACGCTGGTGATGCGCGGCGCCAGGGGCAGCGCGGCCAGCAGGGCCACCGCCCAGGCCAGGAGCACCGGCCAGCGCCAGCGGGCGAGGAAGAGACCGAAGCGATAGAACATGGGACGCTGCCTTATGGGACGCTGCCTTAATGGTAGCAGGGGGCGGGGCCGGGGGCCGAATGGTGAATGAGGCATTCATTCCCTACCCCAACAGGTAGGCTCCAAGACTACCCAAACGGGTAGGTACCCTGCGAGCGGCGGCGCGGTATGATGCCGTTGCGTTGTTGAGTTTGTAGCGTGGGAGACTCAACAACTCCGACCGGGGCCGCCCGCGCGCGGCGGGCCAGACTTGCGCCAGAGGTGAGGGATGACACGCTTTCGGAAGGAAGACACGCCCCGCGAGGTCATCGCTCGCGTCCGGGAACGCGCTGGCGAGGGCTGGCCGCGCGTGTGGGAGGAGGAGGGCACCCTGGCGGTGGCCAAGCTGCGCCTGGCCGGGGTGTACGACGACCGCCAGGACGGCTTCTTCATGCTCCGCATCCGCATCCCCGGCGGACGCCTCACCTGGCCGCAGGCCGAAGCCATCGGCCAGGTGGTCCAGCAGTTCGCCCGCAAGCCATCGCCGGAGCTGGAGGGGCCCGATCGGTTCGGCGAGGTGACGACCCGCCAGGACATCCAGGTCCACTGGGTGCGGTTCGACGACCTGCCGACGATCTGGGACCGGCTGGAGGCGGTGGGCCTGAATTCGCTCCAGGCCTGCGGCGACAGCGCCCGCAACGTGACCGGCTGCGCGGTCGCGGGGATCGATCCCGAGGCCGCCTTCGACGCCACCCCGGTGGTCGAGCAGGTCAACCAGTACGCGCTGGACAATCCCGCCCTGAGCGCTTTCCTGCCCCGCAAGTTCAAGATCTCCATCACCGGCTGTCGGACCGACTGCATCGTGGCCCGGATCAACGATCTCGCCTTCACCCCGGCCCGTCGGGACGGGCAGCTCGGCTTCCACGTCTGGGCGGGCGGCGGACTGAGCGACTATCCGCGCCTGGCCTCCTCCATGGACCTGTTCGTCCGCCCCGAGGAGGTGGTGGACGTGGCCACGGCCTGTCTGCGCCTCTTCGGCGACCTGGGCGACCCCCTGCACAAGGCGGTCAATCGCTTCCGGGCGCTGGTGGAAGAACTGGGTCCCGCGCGCACCCGCGAGGAGCTGCTCCGCCGCCTCCCAGCCCCCTTGCCCACCGCGGGCGAGGATCTGTCGACCGGGCGGCCGGGCGACCACCTGGGCGTCCACCCCTCCACCGAGCCGGGCCGCGTCTTCGTCGGGCTGAATGTGCCCGTCGGCCGTCTCACCGGCGAGGAACTGGTCGAGGTAGCCCGCCTGGCCCGCGAGTATGGCGATGGGGGCATCCGCCTCAGCCAGCGCCAGAACGTGATCCTGACGGGCGTGGCCCCTGAGCGAGTGCCCGCCCTGCGGCAGGAGCCGCTCCTGCGCCGCCTGCGGCCCGATCCCGACCCGTTCGAGCAGGCAGTGGTGGCCTGCACCAGCGCGCCCTTCTGCAAGTTCGGCATCTTCAACGTCAAGCAGAAGGGCGTCGACCTGATCCAGTACCTGCGGGCCACGGTCTCACCCGCCGCCACTGCCCGGCTCGATGCGCTGCGCCTGCACGTGAGCGGGTGCAAGGCCTCCTGCGCCCAGGTCCACGTGGGCCATCTGGGCCTGCGGGCTACGCTCGGCAAGGACGAGGCCGGCTACCACGAGGCGTTCGACGTAGCCGTGGGGGGCGAGCCCGGGCGCGGGCGCCTGGCCCGCTGGGTCGCGGCGGAGGTGCCCGCGGCCCGCACGTTCCAGGGCATCGCCACCGTGCTGGAGGCCTACGCCGCCGAAGCTGCCCCGGACGAGCCCCTGAGCGCCTACCTCTCCCGCCTGCCCGAGGCCCGGCTGGCGGGGTTCTTCGGGGGCTCGAGCCTGGACGCGGGGACGCGGGGGCGCGGGGACGCGGAGATGGTTTCCGCGTCTCCGCGTCCCCGCGTCCCCGCGTCTCCCTAGCCCCTGGTCCATGGAGGAACGCAATGATCGATATGGTGGTGGACCCGAGCCTGGATGTCCGCGCCCGCGTGGCCGCGAGCAGTGGCATCTTCGAATCGCCGGACAAGATCTGGTTTCACAGGACGGCCGCGGCCGTCATCGACGCGGGCCGGTGCGTGCGCTGCGGGACCTGCATCGCGGCCTGCCCGTCCAACTCGATCAGCGTGGCCACGGATGGCCTGCCCACCCTGGTGCGCATGTGTACGGGCTGCTCGTCGTGCTGGGACTTCTGCCCCCTGGCCGGCATGCGCACCGAGGGCCTGCTGCGGCGCTGGGCGGAGGCGAATGGCAGCGGAGCCAATGGGGCCAACGGCCACAGCAACGGGTCCAACGGCCACCACGACGAGTCGAACGGCCTCGGCGCGCCGCTGCCCGTTGCCTGCCCGGCGGCGCCCGTGGGCGACGGGGAGGGCCTGGGCACCGTGCTGGCGGCGTACGAGGCGCGAGCCAGGGAGCGCCGCCCGGGCGAGCAGGACGGCGGCGTAGTCACCGCCCTGCTCGGCGCCCTGCTCGAGCAGGGCTACCTTCAGGGCGCGCTGCTGAGTCGCAAGCAGGGCCCCCTGTCCGGCGAGACCATCCTCGCCACCACGCCCGAGCAGGTGCAGCAGGGCGCGGGCAGCGTGTACGACCAGACCCATCCCTTGAGCAAGCTGGCCCAGGGCCTGCCCGCGGGGGTCGACGAGATCGCGCTGGTGGGCACCCCGTGCCAGGTGGCCGGCGCGCGCGCGCTCCAGCTCTTCCCCTGGCGGTACCGCAAGGTCCCGGCCGACAGGGTGAAGCTGGCGATTGCCCTGTTCTGCACTCGCTCGTTCGACGCCCAGCGGCTGACCCTGGAGCTGGTGCGGCAGGGCGTGAACCTGGGCCGCGTGGCCAGGGTGGACATCCGCGAGGGCCGCTTCCGGGCCTACGACGCCGCGGGCGAGATCATCTTCGAGACCGAGGTGCGCGCCCTGCGCCGCGCCGCGCTGCGCGGGTGCGACGAGTGCGCCGACTTCACGGGCGCGCTGGCCGACATCGCGGTGGGCAACGCGGGCAGCCGCCGCGGCTGGACCACGGTCCTGATCCGTACCCCTCGGGGCCTGGAGGCCTGGCAGCACGCCGCCGAGGCACTGGAGGCCAGGCCGCTCGCAGACCTGGCCGCGGTCGCCACGCTGGAGGCCCGCAACCGCGCCCGCGCCGCCCGCGCCTCACGCCGCGGCGGCCTCAACGGCCGCCTCTGGGTTCGCTACAGCGAGCACCTGCAAGCCTACCAGGGCACGGACCGCGCCCCCGTGGCGCCCCCCCCCCACCGCAGCCACCACTACACCGTGGCCTGCTGACCCGGCTGGGGGCGAAGGATGGGCGCATGGGGAGCGGCACGGCATGCCGTGCCGCTCCCCATGCGCCCATCCGTCGCCCCCAGCCGGGTCAGCCGGCCACGGTGTAGTGGTGGCTGCGGAGGGGGGGGGGCGCCACGGGGGCGCGGGCCGTGCCCGGGGT
>JACQUR010000526.1 GCA_016210245.1 Chloroflexota bacterium | reverse complement strand
CCTACTGCCTACTGCCTACTGCCTACTGCCTACTGACGCCCGAACACCACCGGGAGACCTCATGGCATCCGAAAGCTCGAAGAAAAACCCCCTGCTGGCGCTTTTTGACCGCGAAGTGGACACCTCGCGCTACAAGGACCTGCCGATCCGTCCGGATCGAGTGGTAGCGGCGGTCAGTAGGCAGTAGGCAGAAGGCAGTAGGCAGTAGGCAGTGGCCAGTGCCTTCTGCCTTGTGCCTACTGCCTACTGCCTACTGCCTACTGGGCCAGGGGGCGGCATGATTGCTCAGTTCCTGCTGAATGGCGTCGTCACCGGTGCGGGGTACGTGTTGATGGCCCTGGGCTTTGCCCTGATCTACAACACCGCCCGCATCTTTCACCTCGCCCATGGCGCCATCGCCCTGCTATCCGGCTACGCCATGTTCTTCGTGGCCGTCCAACTCGGAGCTGGACTGCTCCCGGGCGTCGTCGCAGCCGTCCTCACCGCCGCCCTCCTCGGTGCCGCGACCGAGCTCTCGCTGTACAACGTGCTCCGCCGCCGCGGGGCAGGGCTCAATGCCTTCGTGGTCGGCTCCTTCGGGCTGTTCCTGGTCCTGCAAGGGCTCTCGGGCGCGCTCTTCGGCACCGACCTCAAGGTGGTCCGCTCGGGCGTCCTGCCCACCCTCAACCTGCTCGGGCTGACGGTGGCGCAGCTCCACGTGTGGATCATCGCCGTCTGCGCGGTCACCTATCCCGCCTTACAGCTCTTCTTGCAATCCACGCCCTACGGGCGCCAGATCCGGGCCGTGGCCAACAACCCGGATCTGGCCGTGGTGCTCGGGGTCAACGTCCAGCAGGTGCGGGTGCTCGTCTTCGCCCTCGGCTCGGGCCTGGCCGGCCTGGCCATGGCCCTGCTCGTGTTGGACATCGGGGTGAGCGTCAGCTCCGCCTGGACCATCATCCTCGTATCGGCCGTCGCCGTGACCGTGGGAGGCATCGGCTACCTGCCGGGCGCCGCCGTCGGCGGGCTGATCATCGGGCTGGCGCAGAACCTCTGGGCCTGGCAGTTGCCAGGCAACTGGCCCAACACCGCCGTGTTCCTGGTCCTGTTCGTGATCCTGCTCGCCCTGCCGCGTGGGGTGTTTGGCAGAGGGCTCGCTAGACGGGAGGCGTGAAGCTCTGGAGACCTACCTCGCCTACGTGCTGACCCTGGCAACCATCTTCGTGGTGCTCGTCGCCTCGTTGAATCTGCTGATGGGCTACACGAACCTGCTCTCGCTGGCCCACGCGGCCTACTTCGGGGTGGGGGCCTACGTGGCCGGGGTGGCCATGGTCCAACTGGGCCTGAGCTTCTGGCTCGCGACCCCGCTGGCGATCGCGGGGACTGGCGTGCTGGCCGCCCTGCTCTCCATCCCCCTGCTGCGTCTGAAGGATGACTACTTCATCATCGCCACCTTGGGCATGCAGTTCATCTTCTTCGAGGTCTTCTACAACTGGGTGCCGGTGACGCAGGGCCCCTTCGGTCTGCACGGCATTCGTCGTCCGGACCTGCCTGGCCTGTCGCTGCGACCAGAGGGGCTCTACCTGGTGTTTTCCATCGTCGTCACCGCGCTGCTGTTTGTTACCCTGCTCCGGCTGGTCAACTCGCCCGTGGGCAGGATCCTCAAAGGCATCCGCGAGGACGAGCTGATGACGCGCTTGCTGGGCAAGCACGTCGACGCGTACAAGGTGCTCGCCTGGGCCGTGGCCGGCGCGATGGCCGGCGCGGCAGGGGCGCTCTACGGCTCGCTGCTCACCAACATCGACCCGTCGAGCTTCGACATTCAAACCTCGGTGCTCGTCTTCCTGATGGTGGTCGTCGGCGGGCCTGGCAGTCTGTGGGGCTCCATTGCCGGCGCGCTGGTGCTGGCCGTGCTCCCGGAGGCGCTGCGCTTCGTCGGTATTCCCAGCCAGCTCGCCCCGCACCTGCGGGTCATGCTCTACGGGTTCATCTTGATGCTGCTCATGGTCTATCGCCGCCAGGGACTCATCGGAGAGCACCAGGTAGCATGAGGTCTGGAACTTGGTGTAGCGGCACGGCATGCCGTGCCGCTACACCCCGTATCGGAGAGCACCAGGTAGCATGAGTGCCACAACCCCGATGCTCGAGCTGCAGCGCATCGCCAAGCGCCTGGGCGGTGTCCAGGCGCTGTCGGGCGTGAGCTTCCAGGTCCGGGCCGGGACGATCGCCGGGCTCATCGGGCCCAACGGGGCTGGCAAGACCACGACCCTGAACGTGATCAATGGGCTTGTGCGCCCGGATAGTGGGAGCGTGCTGTTCGAGTCCCAGCCCATTGCCGGCCTGCGCCCGCACGCGATCAGCCGGCTGGGCATTGGGCGGATGCTGCAGGACCCGCGGGTGTTCGCCGAGATGCGGGTGCTGGATAACGTCATGCTCGCCTTTCCGGGCCAGGCTGGCGAGAACCCGCTCGTGGCCCTGTTCGGTGGTGCGCGCTACCGAGCCGAGGAGGCTCGGCTTCGATCGGAGGCGCTGGAGCTGCTGGAGTTGGTTGGGCTCGCCGGGCGCGCGGACGAGCTGGCCGGCCGCCTGAGCTACGGCCAGCAGCGCCTGCTCAGCCTCGCGCGCTGCCTGGCCACCCGCGCGCGGCTGCTGCTGCTCGACGAGCCGACGGTGGGAGTGAACGCCGAGATCGTCGCCCGCATCCAGGACGTGCTGCGCGACCTGGTGCGGCGCCACGGCAAAACGATCCTGCTGGTCGAGCACAACATGGACGTGGTGATGTCGCTCTCCGACAAAGTGATCGTCCTCCTGGGCGAGGTGATCGCGGCCGGCTGTCCGCAAGACATCCAGCGCGACGAGCAGGTGCTCGATCTCTACCTTGGCACATCCGTTGACAAGCGTTCAGCCATCAGCCATCAGCCATCAGCATCGGGCTAAGTCGTAGCGCGGGGGCTTGTCCCCCGCCACCTGCGTGAACAACAATCGTAGCGCGGGGGCTTGTCCCCCGCCACCCGGTGGCGGGGGACAAGCCCCCGCGCTACACCTCAGGGGGGGCGCGGTGTTGCTGAAAACTGAGGCGCTCTGCGCGGGCTATGGCTCCAAGCAGGTGCTCCACGACATTGCGGTCGAGGTGGCACAGCGGGAGATCGTGGCCTTCATCGGCCACAACGGGGCTGGCAAGTCTACGCTGTTGAAGGCGATCTTCGGCGTCGTTCCGGTCAGCGCAGGGATGGTCTGGTTCAAAGGAGCCGATATCACCAATCGGGCGCCCTACCGGAACCTCCGTGACGGCCTGGCCTACTGTCTCCAGGGCGGACAGGTCTTCTCCGAGCTGGCGGTGGAGGACAACCTGAGGCTGGCCCGCGAGACGATGGGCAAATCTGCAGCCGCCAGATGGGATGGTGGAGTCCTCCTGGAACTGTTCCCCGTGCTCTACGAGAAGCGGCGTACCCTGGCCGGCGTCCTGAGCGGGGGCGAGCGCCAACTCCTGGCCTTTGCCATGACGCTGCTCTCGCGGCCCCAGCTCTGCCTGCTGGACGAGCCTTCGGCCGGCCTGGCGCCGATCATGGTCGAGCGCATCGGCGAGCTGATCCGCCGGATCAACCAGGACCTCGGCGTCACCGTGCTGCTCGTCGAGCAGAACGTCAGCCTGGCCATACGCCTGGCCCACCGGGTCTACGTCCAGGCCAACGGCCGCGTGGTCTTCGAGGGCACGCCCGACCAGTTGAAGGGGAAGGAGGCAGTGAGGGCGCTGAGAGGGTTCTAGGGAAGTGGTCAGTGGCCAGTGGTCAGTGGCCACTGGCCACTGGCCACTATAACAACAAGGAGGTTGCCATGCGGCTGCACTTCTGGCGAACATCTGGATTCATTGGTCTTCTGAGCCTGGTGAGCGTCGCTCTGATGGCGTGTACCACCGCCGCTCCGCCCGCGGCCACCTCGGCGCCGGCCGCGCCAGCAAAGGAGCAACCCAAGGAACAGCCAAAGGAGTCGATCAGGATCGGGGTCACCATGCCCCTGACTGGCGCGCTGGCGGAGTATGGTGCCAATATCAACACCGCGGTCCTGATGGCGGCAGAGGAGATCAACGCCGCTGGAGGGATCAACGGCCGGAAGCTGGAGGTGCTGAGCGAGGATACACAGGGCGATCCGAAGAACGCGGTCGCGGCCACCCGCAAGCTCATCTCGGTGGACAAGGCGGTCGCCATCATGACCAGCTTCACCGGGCAGACCCTGGCTCAGATACCGGTTGCGGACGAGCTCCAGGCAGTGATCTTCGCCAATAGCACACTGCCCACCACCGCGTCGATGAGCCCCTGGGCGTTCAATACGTTCGTCAGCAGCCCGTATCAGACCCAGGTGGTCACCGAGTTCGCGATCAAGCAACTGGGCTACAAGCGATTCTCCGTCATGATGTGCGGCACGGAGCAGTGTCGGGCCTCGCAGACGGCGCTCGAGGAAACCACCAAGAAGAACGGGGCCGACATCGCGGCCACGGAGATCTTCGATACGAATGGCACCGACTTCCGCACTGCGTTGACCAAGCTCCAGGGCGTGAAAGTCGACGCCATGCTCCTGTTTGGCACCGGCGGCAAGGCCGAGGGGCTGGTCCTCAAGCAGATGGCCGAGATGGGCTTCAAGGTGCAGGTGCTGGGCCAGGGGCCGAGCATGGAGGGCCCGGATACGATCCCGATCGCGGGCGAGGCGGCCAACGGCGTGATCTACGCCAGTTCCGAGCTCGACCTGGCGGCTCCCAAGACCGCCGCGTTCGTCGAAGCCTTCAAGAAGCGGGCGGGCAAGGCCCCGGATTTTGGCCAGGTCACGTTCTACGACACCACCAACCTGCTCGGGCAGGTGATGGCCAAGAACGGCGCGGAGCCCAAGGCGATCCGTGAGGGGCTGCTTGCCAGCGGCTCCTACAAGGGCGTGGCCGGCGAGCTGCAGATCGCCAAGGACCGCACGGCCCAGTGGAACACCATCATCAAGACCATCAAGGGCGGCAAGTACGTGCGCTACTAAAGGAGAGTAGGCAGCACTCAGCAGTCAGTCGTCAGCGGCCGCTGACGACTGACTGCTGAGT
>JACQUR010000050.1 GCA_016210245.1 Chloroflexota bacterium | reverse complement strand
GTCTGGGACTATGCTGAGTGCTGAGTCCTGAGTGCTGAGTCCTGAGTGCTGAGTGGAGGGGTAACTTGGGGCTCAACGCTCAGGACCCGGGACTCAGGACTCAGGACTCAGGACTCAGGACTCAGCACTCAGCACTCAGGACTGCGGACTTGAACGCTCGTAGAAACCGAGGCACGCTCCGACTGGGGGTGCTGGCCCTGGCGCTGGCGCTGGTGGTGATGCTGGGCTGGAAGGGGCTGCGGGTAGCGGAGGCGGCGGGCAGAGCCCAGCAGGACGCGGGCGTGGCGCTGGCTGCTCTGAACGCGGTGCAGGAGCACCCGATGGACGCCGCGGGCCTGGCCGCGGCCGCGCCGGCGTTCGAGGCGGCCGCCCGCTCGCTCGGCGCACTGCAGGCCGAGCTGCAGCCGATCGAGCCGCTCCTCGGCCTCACCCGGGTGCTGCCCTCCCAGGCAAGCTGGCTGGCCAACGTGCCGGACGCGCTGGCGGTCGCCGTCTCGATGACCCACGTCGGGGCCACCCTCGCCGGACCGCTCGCGGTCGCGCTGGCCGACGGCGTGGGTCAGGGGCAACTCGCCCGTTCCCTGCAGGCGGTGGACCGCCTCGCGCCCGCCCTGCCGGACCTGGCGGACGAGTTAGACCGGGTCGAGCCGGCCCTGGCCCGCTTGCGCGGCCGGCCCCTGGGTGGCCCATTGCGGCAACTCGGCCCGGCCGTCGAGCGGGCCGCGGCGCTCTGGCCGGTGGCGCGCCAGGGTCTCGAGGCGCTTAGCGTGGTCGGGCCGGCGCTCGGGATGGACGGGCCGCGGAGCTACCTGCTGCTCGGCCAGAACAGCGGCGAGATCCGGGCGAGCGGCGGGTTCATCGGCAGCGTCGGCGTGCTCACCGTGGACCAGGGGGCAGTAGTCCGCTTCGAGTACGGCTCAGGCTACGACGTCGACCCCGGGGTGGCGGTGCCGCCCGCGCCAGCCCCGCTGGCGCGCTACCTGGGGTTGGGGGGCTGGTACCTGCGGGACGCCAACTGGTGGCCGGATTTCCCAACGACCGCCGCGCAGGTGGAGCAGGCCTGGCAGCGGGCCGGGCATGGGCCGGTCGACGGCGTGATCGCCTTCGACACCACCGTGGTCGAGGCGCTGCTGCGGGCGGTTGGCCCGCTCGCCGTGCCCGGCTATGGCACGGTGGAGGCGGACAACTTCGAGCGCCTGGCCGTCGAGCAACTCTACTCCCCGGGCGCCGTCGCCAGCGCGAGCAGCTACCACGCCGCCAAGGCGACGTTTCTGGCTCCCGTCGGCCGGGCGCTGCTAGCGCGCCTGCTCGAGGTTTCCCCGTCCGAGCTGCTCCCCCTGGGCAAGGCGCTCGTGCAGCTCCTGGACGCCAAACACCTGCAACTCGCGTTCAAGGACCAGCGCCTGCTCCGCGTCGTCCACGCCCGCGGCTGGGCCGGGGCCATGCCCGCCGTGGACGGCGATTCGCTCTACGTGGTGGATACCACCGTCTCCTACGGCGATACGTACTCGTTCGTCCAAAGCGAGGTGCGGCTGCAGATGCGCGTGCGGGAGGACGAGCGCGTCGCCCACGATCTGGCGCTGCGCTACGCGAACGTGTATCCGCGTGGCCTTCCTGTTTGGATGCCGCCACTCGTGGTGAGTGGGGGGACGTTCGATCTGGCAACGGGCAAGCTGCTCGAGACGCCCGGCTTCTGGGGCGACTGGCTGCGGGTGTATCTGCCGCCGGATGCCCGCGAGGTGGCGGTCGACGGCCTAGCGGACCAGTCGCCGCCCCGACAGGAGTTCGGCCGGACGCTGGTGGAGGGCTACCTGCCGCTGTCGCCCGGCCAGCAACGCACGGTGCGGCTTCGGTATGTGACCAGCCTCGGCGCAGTGGGGGCTGTGGACGCCTACCGCCTGTTCCTGCAGAAGCAGGCCGGGGTGGAGTGTCGGGCAACCAGCGTGGTGCTCCTGTGGCCGCGGTCTCCCGCGGCCAGCTACCAGGGGTGTCCGAGCCACGACGGGTGGATCGAGTTGCGCGACGCCGGCAGGCGAGAGAGCAGGAAAGCGCCGAACTGAGCCGCGGCCGGCACACGGCGCCCATCCCCGCCGCCCTGATGAAGGTTGCGGAAATAATCCGGTGTACCTGGTTGGGGCCGCCGCCCTGAAGGGCGGGCCCAGGCCCGCCCTTCAGGGCGGCGGCCCCAACCAGCCAGGACCGGAAGAATTCGACCACCTCCATAAGGGCGGACCTCGATCACCGGTCCGCTCTTCAGGGCAGCCGCCCAGGACTCCTACGAAGCCCTGGGCGGCTCTACCCAGCGCCCGCTGCGCTTCACCAGGTCGATCAGGCGCACGTCGGCCTCCGCCTCGGGCACGTTGCGCTCGACCAGCTCCCGGCCCACATAGAGGTTCACCCGGCCGGGCGCGCCGCCCACGTAGCCGAAGTCGGCATCGGCCATCTCGCCCGGGCCATTGACGATGCAGCCCATGATAGCGATCTTGAGGCCCGCCAGGTGCCCGGTCCTGGCCTTGATGCGCTCGGTGGTGGTCTGCAGGTCGAAAAGCGTGCGCCCGCAGGATGGGCAGGCCACGAACTCGGTGCGCGTGGGGCGCACGCCAGCCCCTTGCAGGAGGCTGTAGGCCAGCCGGGCGCGGGCGCCGGGCGGCCCCGGGACGTGTACCTCCACGCTGTCGCCCAGCCCATCGCCCAGCAGCGACCCCAGCGCCACCGAGGCCCAGAGCAGCCGCTGCTCGTCCGAGCCGGCGCGGGCGTCGAAGACCAGGTGCAGCGGCAGGTCCAGGCCCAGCTCCGCCAGGCGCGCGCTCAGCAAGCGGTAGCCGCGCACCGTCGGCCCCACCCCGGGCAGCCGCAGCGCGAGCAGAGGCGCCGCCCCCGCGCCCGCGGCCGCGGCGGCCAGCTCCGCCAGGCGCTCCGCAGCCGCCACGAAATCCTGGCCGGCCACCTCCAGCAGCGGAGTGGGAGTCTCCACGAACTCCAGGCCCGCGCCCTCCTGGCGTGGCTCCGCCCAGCGAACCACCTCGCCCTGCCGCGCTGCCACCACCCGCACCGGCTCCCCCCCGCCCACCGCGAGCGCTCCCAGCGCCACCCGGCGGGAGGCGCGGCGGCGGTAGGCAAAGGGGTCGCGCACGTCGGGCAGGAGAGGCGCTCCTGAGGCAGTCGGGAGTCCAAGGCGATGCTCGCCTTGGACTCCCGACGTTGAACCATGGACCTGGCTTGTCCCGCCGGAGCTGGATTCGTTGTAAGGCCGGGCCAGCTCGAACGCCACCGGCACCTCCGCCTCCGGCGCCTCGGTCAAGGAGACGCGGACGGTGTCCCCGAGGCCGTCGTCCAGCAGGGCACCGATGCCGATAGCCGACTTGATGCGTCCGTCCTCGCCACTCCCCGCCTCGGTCACGCCCAGGTGGAGCGGGTAGCGCAGGCCCAGCGTGTCCAGGCGTGCCACCAGCAGGCGGTAGGCCTGGACCATGACCTTCGGATTGCTGGCCTTCATGGACAGGATGAGGTCGTGGTAGTCGTGCTGCGCGCAGAGGCGCACGAACTCCAGGGCCGACTCCACCATGCCCAGAGGAGTATCGCCGAAGCGGTTGACGATCCGGTCGGAGAGCGAGCCGTGGTTGGTGCCGATGCGCAGAGCGATGCCCCGCCGCTGGCACGCCAGCACCAGGGGCGCAAAGCGCTCCCCCACGCGGGCCAGCTCGGCCGCATACTCCTGGTCGGAGTACTCGCGCACCTGGAAGCGCCGGGCGTCGGCGTAGTTGCCCGGGTTGATGCGCACCTTGTCCACGTGCTCGGCCGCTTCCAGGGCCGCCTCCGGGCTGAAGTGGATGTCGGCCACCAGCGGCACCTCCACCCCGCGCCGCCGCAGCGCTGCCCGCACCGCTCCGATCGCGCGCGCATCCTGCACCGTCGGCGCCGTGATACGCACGATCTCGCACCCCACCTCCACCAGCCGCAGCACCTGGGCGAGCGTGGCCTCCACGTCCTGGGTGCGCGTGGTGGTCATGGACTGCACCCGAATCGGGTTCGTCCCCCCCACGCCCACCTTCCCCACCGCCACCTCGCGGGTCTGTCGCCGCTGGTAGCGGTAGGGATCGGGGCAGTAGCGCAGCGTCTGAGCGAGGTCTTGCTGAAGCATGCTGAGCAGAGGCTAACCGGGTAGCAGGGGGGGCGTCAAGCGCCCATCAATCCAGGCGTCGCCAGTTTCCGTGCAGGCAGACTGCGGATTGGACGGATGGGCCGGGCGCGAGGTCACCAGTAGAGATCGTCGGCGGTGAAGAGCCAGAGCCGCTCTTCCTGGTTGCCGGCCAGGGCCCGCAGATCGTCGGTGAAGCCGGACCGGGAGAACAGGGCTCGCCAGGGCCGGTCGATCGGGTCCAGGTCCGGGGCGGCCTTGCGCAGGGCGGCATCGAGCTCCGCGAGGTCGCGTCGGTCCATGGGCTGGCGCGACCACTTGCACTCGCCTACCAGCACGGCGTGGCCATCGCGCATCGCCACCACGTCGATCTGGTCCTGTTCGCCCTTCCGCGCTACCCACCACGAGCCGAGGGCGTCAAGGGAGAGCGCGGGCGACAGCCGGTCGAGGGCGCACGCGCGCCACAGGAACTGGCGGCAAACATCCTCGAGGGCATACTGGGAGACGTACTGATCGAAGTCGTCCTGGATGCGCTCCAGCGCCTCGTCGAAGCGGCGCATGGCCAGCAGGTGGCGCAACCGGTCGACGAAGCGGTACCAGAACGCTACGTAGTGGTCCGCCAGGAGGTACAGGGACTGGTGGGAGCGTAGCTGCCGCGCCTGGTGAACCGGAACCACTCGCTGGACGAGACGCAGGTCGCACAGGCGTTCCAGGTAGAACGCGACCTCATCGCCGCGCTGCCTGCCCACCGCCTCGGCAATCGTGCTTGGGCGACAGTTGCCGAGGGCGATTGCCCGTAGGATAGATGAGTACAGGGCATCGTTCCGCAGGTCGGCGAAGCGCAACCACTGCGGCTCGTCCGCCAGGCGAGCGCCAGGCCGCAGCACAGCGTCTCGCACGTTGTCCCACAGCCCACGCTCCGGATCGACCTCTTCCGCGTACGAGGGCATGCCGCCCCAGATCGCATACGCCGCGATTCGCTCCTGCGAGGTGTAGCGTGGATAGAAGAGCGCGGCTTCCGCATAAGGCAGGGGCTCCAGCTTGATCTGTCCGGTGCGGCGGTTGTGCAGCGGGCCCCGTCCCGAGAGGGTCTGCTCTTCCATCCAGCTCACCAGGGAGCCGAGCAAGAACACCTTGAGGTTGCTCGGCCGCTCTCGCCGCATGCCGTCCCACCAGCGTTGAAAGATGGTGGCCACGGCCGGATCGGCCTGGGCCAGGTAGGGGAGTTCGTCGATGACGAGCACGATGGGCGTTCCAGGATGCGAACGCGCGAGCTGGCCAAGGGCGTTGAGCGCGGTCTCGAACGACGGGAAGACGCCAGGCAACACGGCCTCGGGCGCAAAGGCTCGGAAGGCCGCGGTCAGGTCCTCGAGCTGCTGCGGCAGGGCACGGGTGGTGGCCTGATAGTAGAGGTGAGGCCGACCAGCGAGCGCCTCCACCAGCAGTGCGCTCTTGCCCACGCCGCGCCGCCCATAGACGATGGCCAGCTCCGCGCGAGAGGAACCAAGTACGTGGGCGATGTCCTCCAGTTCGTGCTGTCGGTTGTAGAAGGCCATCGGCGGCGTTGGCTCCGGGGAATTGGAGTATACTTCAATGAAGTATACTTCAATTCCCTTAGCGCCACCTGCTCGCCGGCCATGTTTGTGGTACTGTCGTTCCTTTCGATTCTGGTGGTATACTGGTTGCAAAGGAGGCAAGGCATGCTCGACCTCAGCGAGGTTGAAGAGGTCAAGCAACTCGTCCGAGAGCTGCGCCAACGCCACGATAGGCGGGCTCAGTTGGTCGAGCGGCTGGTCGAGCAGGCGCTCGCCGTGGCACCCCTGACTCCCCAATCGGGTGCCGGAGAGTGGTTGAGCACCGGCGAAGCGGCACGGCTCATCGGGGTGAGCCCGCAGACCATCAAGAATTGGGTCACCAGCGGGGCGCTGGACGGCGTGCGGCTCGGCGGGCGCATCAAGGTCCGCCGACACTCCGTGATGGCTTACGTGGACCGGCTGCGTCCCTCCCCTGCCCCGCCGGCCCATCTAACTGAGGCCCGACTCGGCGCAGCCAAGCGCGAGGAGGATGCGGTGATGGCCGCGTTGCCCCAGGCGCTCCGCGAGCGTGTGGAGGACCTGATGGCTCGACGGGCGGAGGGGGTTGAGTTGTCTCCCGAAGAGCAGGCGGAGCTGAAGCGCTTGGTCCGCGAGGCCTCCACACGGGCGACTGCGTTCCTCGCCGAGCGCTTGCCGCGGTGAGCAGCCGGCCGTGCCGCTCGACGACAACGCGAAGGAGGCCATCAAGCGGAACGCCGGCTACCGGTGTGAGTATTGCCGGATGCGTGGCTGGCCGCTGACGATCGACCACATTACTCCCCGAAGTACCTGGACCAGAGCGCTGCGGCAAGGACAGAGACCGCCGCCGTTTGAACCAGACGAGGCGTGTAACACCGCCTCAGCGTGCTGGGATTGCAACGTCATAGGCAAGAGCGAGCGCACCAGCGGGGAAGACCCGGAGACAGGCGCCAAAGTGCCACTCTTCCACCCGCGACGGGACACCTGGGAGGAGCACTTCGAATGGGTGGAGGACTACAACGCCATTCGCGGTAGGAGCGCCATCGGTCGGGCTACGGTGGTGGCACTGGGGATGAACCTGCCCCACTACGTTGCCCAGCGGCGGCTGTTGCGAGCGGCGGCGCTTCTGGGATGGGAGCCGTGGCCGTAGCCGATGGGCAAGGTTTCATCGACCCGAGACCAGCACTCTACCGGGAAGCTCTAACACCAGGCGGCGTACACACCGCCTCTACCTCGTCCGCCGCCGCTGCAGCACCGCGGCCGCCAGCCCCGCCAGGCCGAAGGCCGTGCCCGCCCACGTGGCCGCCCCGGCCGCCTCGGTCGGCATAGGCGGCAGCTCGAGCGCCAGCGTGCTGGCCATGCCGACGCCGCCAGAGTAGTACGGCAGCGGCGTGGCCGTGGCGGTTGCCGTGGCGCTCGGCGTGGCGCTCGGTGCAGGGGTTGGCGTTGGGCTGGCTTCAGGGGCCGGGCAATTGGGGGTGGCGGGCAGGGCGGCGACCTGGCGTAGCACGCACAGCGCGTCCAGGCTGGTAATGCTACCGCTGCCGTTGACGTCCGCGTGCTGATAGGTGAAGCCGGCCGCCAGCGTACCGCTCTGGCCGTCGGGATTGCTGACCACCACATCCACGATCGAGGTGAGCTTCTCGGTGGGGCAGTTCGTGGTCCCGGGCAGAGCCGCCACGTTGCGCAGGAGGCACAGGGCATCCAGGCTGGTGACGGTGCCGCTGCCGTTTACATCGCCGACCGTGCGGCTGTGCTGCGGTGTGACGGCGGTCAGGCTGGTGGCGCTGACGTACGTGCGCGAGGTGGCGGCCCGCCCGTCCATGGACACTGTCGCGCCGGTCTGGAAGTTGCTGCCGCCGACGGTAATCGTGGTCCCACCTCGGCCCGGGCCCACATTCGGGCTGATGCTGGCGACCGTTGGTGGCACGCCTACCGTGATCGAGCCGTGGCTGACAGTGGTCGCCAACGGGTAGGTGGCTGCATCGTTGAAGTCCCGGACCGCTACCGTGAGTGCGCTGGCGGCGCCCGCGGTGCCCACCCCCCGGAAGGTGAGGCTGGCCAGGGCCTGGGTTCCCGTAAGCCCGGTGGCAGCGGCGCCAACCACTCGCGCCGTGTTGGGCGAGAACGAGGTGTTGCAGGTAGACACTGTCTCGCTGCAGCCGGCGATGCTGACCACCGTCGGGTTGTAGGTCACGTCCACCGTCCAGGAGCCCAGGGTACGGCCCTCAGGGATGCCGGCCTGGAGGGCGACGGTCACCATCGCACTGGGGGCGACGAAGGCCGTGGGCGGCTGAATGCTGACGTTCGCCGCCGTCCCCGACGGTGTGGGCGTGGCGGTTGCAGTAGGTGATGGCGAACTGGCCGCTGTGGGAGTCGGCACCATCGTGGCGCTAGCTGTGGCGGTGGGGGTAGGTGTGGGTGCTCCAGCGCCGGGAGTCAGCTTGGCCACGAAGGTGTCGTAGGAGCCGACGTCGTAGGTCGGGTCGAAGGCGCCCGCGGTGGTAGGGAAGTCGGAGGAGAGGGTCTGGCCTCCGACGTAGACGCTCCCCGCCCCGTCCACGGCGATGCTGGAGCCCCAGTCGGCGGCGCTCCCGCCAAGGCAGGTCGCGTATAAGAGGCCGCTGCCCGTCGGCGTCAGCTTCACCACGAAGGCCTCCATGAAGCCACCGTCGCAACTTGTGTCAAAGGCACCCGCGGTGGTAGGGAAGTCGGCAGCCGATCTCGTACTCGTAAACCCCGCCACGTAGGCGCTCCCCGTGCCGTCCACGGCGATGCCGGCCCCCCCTGCCCCGTTGCTTCCAGCCAGGAAGGTAGCGTAGGCCAGGCCAGTGCCGGTCGGGTTTACCTTGGCTACGAACACGTCCGCCCCCTCGATGGAGTCTATGATCCCGTTATACGTCGTATCGTAGGCGCCCGCGGTGGTGGGGAAGTCGGTCGATGTGGTGTCGCCCGTGACGTAGGCGCTGCCCGCCCCATCCACCGCGATGCCATGGCCCTCGTCCCAGTTGCTCCCGCCCAGGAAGGTGGCGTAGGCCAGCCCGCTGCCGCTCGGGCTCAGCTTGGCCACGAAGGCGTTTCCGTAGTAGCCGCCGTTGAAGGTGGGGTCGAAGGCGCCCGCGGTGGTGGGGAAGTCGGTCGATGTGGTGTCGCCCGTGACGTAGGCGCTCCCCACCCCGTCCACCGCGATGCCCCCGGCCCAGTCATCGCCGCTGCCGCCCAGGAAGGTGGCGTAGGCCAGGCCGCTGCCCGTCGGGTTCAGCTTGAACACGAAGGCATCCCGGTAGCCGCCGTTGAAGCTCGTATCGAACGTCCCCGCGGTGGTGGGGAAGTCGGGCGACTCTGTGGAGCCCGTGACGTAGGCGCTCCCTGCCGCGTCCACGGCGATGCCCACGCCCAAGTCATCGCCGCTTCCACCCAGGAAGGTAGAGTAGAGCAGGTCCGAGGCACCTGCGGCCACTCGCTCAGCGGCGGGGGCGGGCCGAGGCGAAGGGAAGGCTGACGTTGTCGCCCCGGACCGACCGCACCCCCAGCCCCTCTCCCACGGGGAGAGGGGAGCCGGTGGCGGTCACCACCTGGGCCGGGTCGAGCTTCAGGTCGCCGACATCGGTGGCGATGGTCAGCCCGCCGTCTTCTGCTAGGGACAGTCGGGTAGCGCCTTCAACTCGCAGTTGAGCGTTTTGCAGCGGGGCCGGACCTGGCGCTCTTGCCCTGGCCGTGTCCCGTACCACGAAGCGCTGAGCCAGCCGCCCACCTTCGCTGCTGATCTCCAGGTCCACCCCCGGGTAGAGGTCGACGTAGCGCACCCCGCCCCAGACGGGCACGTTCGGGCGCCACCTGGCCGGGTCGTTGCCCAGGAAGTAGGAGACCACGGTGTCGCGGCGGTTGAAGCCCTCCACACGGGGGCGCGGGTTGGCGCCGCTGTAAGAGAGCTTGAGTTGGACGGCGCGCCGGACCTCTCCCCCGGCCCCTCCCCTGCCAGGGGAGGGGAGTCCCTGCGCCCCTCGGGTGCTCCCCCTTCCCTGGTAGGGAAGGGGGCCGGGGGGTTAGGTCCGGCCACCGTCACCCACATCCCATCCTCGGCCAGGTGGAGGGTGCCCAGGGCACCTCGCACCTGGAAGCGGGCGCGGGGGTCGAACTGGCCGACGTTCTCGATGAACAGCGGGCTGCTGGTGGCCAGGGCTGTGCTCACCTGCTGGCGGTTGGGGGTCGGGGGGATGGGCGTGGGCGTGGGGGCAGCGCTGGCAGGGCTGCCCGCTACGGGCAGCGGCACGCTCGCCAGCAGCGGCAGGAGGCCGAGCTGGACGACCAGGGAGAGCCATCGGAACGACGGGCTGGGACGCACGATCGCCTCCCGCTTCTGCGGCGCGGCCGCTCCAGGCAACCGCGCCGGACTTCACGGCCACTGGCACCGAACAGATGGAAACAACCGGGCCCCAGTGTACTCCTGGCCACCGGTGGCCGGCAAGACGTTGCCCACCTTATCTCCGTGAGAGCAAGACGGATGGCGGTGCCCGCGACTTCCCCTGCATCGAGTTCCGCGCTGGCCCGGCCTACGAGAGCCAGTACTCGAGGTTCAGCGCCTCCCGCTCCGTGGAGAGCAGTTCGTCCAGGGCAGTGGCCAGATGTCCGGCAGTCCGCGGGTCGTGGCGCGGAAAGCGCCGGTTGCTCGTGAAGACGAGGCCACGGTGGGTGTCGCCCCGCTGGAGCGCGTTCACGGCGAGCGGCCGATAGTCCACAACGTTCTCCGTCACGATGGCGCGCCCCTCCACTTGAGCCGTGGTGAAGATCGCCGCGTCCGGCTGACCTCGGAGCTCGGACCGTTCAGCGACCGCTACCACGTCGTGGCCGCGGCGACGCAGTTGGACTGCGACCTCCGGCGGCCACATCTCATCGAGCAGCAGCTTCACCGCCGCAAGAGGTCCTGCTCGCGCCGCCAGGCTGTCTCCGCCTGGGTGGCCTCCTCGTCGACCCGACGGATCCAAGCATCGATCTCGTCGCGATAGCCAGCATAGTAGCGCAGGGCCACCCGCACCCGCTCGGGGGTGAGACCCGTTCGCTCAGCCGTCCGCCTGAGTCCCTCCTCGTCCTGCGCCTCGACCCCCTGGAAGACGCGTACCACCTCCCACACATCCGGACCGCCGGCCAGGCCCGGCCGCCGCCCGGCGGGGCCGGAGCGGAAGATGATCCCCGGATGGGCCTCCATGCGCAGGCCCTCCTCCAGCAGGGTCCTGGCGAGCTGCGAGCGGGACTGCCCTGTCCGTCGACTCTGGGCCTCCAGCCGCTCGAAGGCCCGGGCTTCGAGACGCAAGGAAAGATGGCGAGTTGGCACAGCGCTTCCGTCCATGGTGCATACTCTGTAGCACAGTGTAGCACACTCGTGGGGTGTCCCTCCCGCTCAGCCCCGGCGAGTCTCTGGCTGCCCTCCACACTGAAGCCCGGGCGGGATCGACAGGCCGCGGTGAGCGTGTCCCCCGGGGAGAACCGTGTACCACGGAGCCACGGAGCCACGGAGCTTTTTCTAAGAAGGCTCCGTGACTCCGTGGCTCCGTGGTACACGTCTCCTCACGAGCGAGACCATGAGGGTTTCACCCTGGCTTCAGTGCTGATGCCTTCCGGGTCTCGGGCGTGGCGGTGGGCCTGAAGAGCGCGTAGCCCTTGGGCAGGAACCTTTTCCAGGCCTCGGACGTCTTAACGGCGAGCAACACGCGCAGGGTGGGACGTCGATGGCCAGACAGGTTTCCAGGCGCAGCTTCCTCAGGGCGACCGTAGCCACCATGGCCTCCTCGGCCGTAGCGGTGGCGTGCAGCGGACTGCCGCCAATCTCGAAGCAGGGCGCGCCGACTCCGGACATCCCGCCGCCGGGCTGGGTGGACGAGCCGGCCGATGGCTACGTGGCCGTGGCGCCCCGGGCGCTGCGCTCGGGCCAGAGCGAGAACGTCTCGCTGGCGCTGTTCCAGGGCGAGCAGCCGGCCAGGAGCACCGTCACCGTCTCGCTGCTCAAGGACGGGCGCCCGGTGGCCGACGCCAGGGGCCGGGTGGCCGGGCGGGGCAGCGTGGCGCTCAACCTGCCCCCGTTGGCGGAGGGCGACTACCAGCTCCGCGTCAGCGGCCAGGGCTTCCAGGACCAGGCCCCCATCCGGGTGGAGGAGGGCACGCTGGTCTTCGTCGAAACCGACAAGCCGGTCTACAAGCCCGGCCAGACCATCCATATCCGCGTGCTGGCCCTCGATCCGGCCCTGAAGCCGGCCAGCGGCGAGGCGGTGGTCGAGGCCATGGACGCCAAGGGGATCAAGGTCTTCAAGAAGGCAGCCCAGGTCGACGACTTCGGCATGGCCAGCCTCGACCTGCCCCTGTCCACCGAGCCGAACCTGGGCGTCTGGAAGGTGCGGGCCGCGGCTGGCAAGCGCTCCAGCCAGGTCGACGTGCGAGTCGAGCGCTACGTTCTGCCCAAGTACGAGGTCAAGGTGGAGCTGCCCAGGGAGTGGGCCCTGGCGAGCGAGCGCCTCAGCGGCACGGTGGGCGCGGAGTACAGCTTTGGCAAGCCGGTCAAGGGCGAGGTGGAGATCGTGGCCGTGCGCTACGTCGGCACCTGGCAGGAGTACGCGCGGGTGACGCGGCCGCTGGACGGTAAGCAGAGCTTCGAGCTGCCAGCCGTGGGCTACGCCGCCGGCTCGCCGGCCGGGCGGGGCATGGCCAGCGTCCGCCTGGACGTGGCCGTGCGCGAGCAGGCGACCGGGTACGAGGAGAAGACCAGTCGGCTGATCACCATCGCCGCCAGCCCGGTCAGCCTCCAGGTGATCCCGGAGGGCAACACCTTTAAGCCCGCGCTGCCCTTCTCGCTGCTGGTGGTGGCCGAGACGCCGGACAAGAAGCCGGTCGATACCCAGGTCCAGGTGCAGCTCACCTACCTGTCGGAGCGGCTGGCTACCCTGAAACAGGAGACTCAGCGCGTGTCGACCCGCAACGGAGTGGCCACGCTGAAGCTCACTCCCCCGACCGACGCCGTGTCGCTCACGGTCCAGGCCGGCGCGAACAATGCCTCGAGCCCGCCCCTGACCCTGCGGGCCGGGTACTCCCCCAGCGGCACCTTCGTCCACCTGGAGCAGGTGGGCCAGGGCACGCTCAAGGTGGGCGACACCGCCCGCTTCAAGGTCTCCGCCACGCGCGAGGCGGCCAACTTCTACTACGAAGTGCTGGCGCGGGGCAAAGTGGTCTTCTCCGACTTCTCGCGCACGCCTGAGATCGCCCTCGCCTTGACCCCGCTGATGGCCCCGCAGGCGCGGCTGCTGGTCTACCAGGTGCTTGGCACGGGCGAGGTGGCGGCCGACTACCTGCCCTTCAAGGTGGAGGGCAGCTACCCGCACAACGTCCAGGTGAAGTTCGACCAGGACCAGGCCCAGCCGGGCGACGCGCTGGACCTGCAGGTGCAGACGGAGGGGCCGGCCCGGGTGGGTCTGGTGGCCGTGGACCGCTCGGTCTTCATCCTGGCCGAGAACCGCCTGAACCTCCAGCAGGTGTTCGACGAGCTGGAGCGGCTGTACATGAAACCGCAGGTGGAGCTGCACGAGGCCCAGCCGCTCAACCCGTTCGACCCGTTCACCATCCCCGGGGCGAAGGAGACGTTCCAGGAGGCCGGGGTGGTGGTGCTGAGCAACCGCCAGGTGCCGGCCGGCAAGCAGCTCCAGCCGCCCCAGCGCCGGCTGGGGCTGGACGCCCGTGGCCCGATGATGGCCGCGGCGGAGGCGGCCAAGCCCGCCGCCGCCCCGGCGGCCACGGCCGCCCCGGCCGGGCTGGCCAAGGCCGACGGCGGCGCAGCCAGGTCCGAAGGGCTGGCCGAGGTCCAGCGCGTGCGCCAGTTCTTCCCGGAGACGTGGCTGTGGGCCGAGCTGGCCACCGACCAGCGCGGGCGCGGCACCCAGAAGGTGACCGCGCCGGATAGCATCACCACCTGGATGGTCCGCGCCGTCGGCCTGTCCAAGGACAAGGGCCTGGGCATCGGCGAGGCCCAGCTCCGCGTGTTCCAGCCCTTCTTCGCTCAGATCGACCTGCCCTACTCGGCCATCCGGGGCGAGGAGTTCCCGGCCAGGATCGCCCTCTACAACTACCAGCAGAGCGCCCAGGAGTTTACGGTCGAGCTGGAGGCGGGCGACTGGTTCGACGCGCTGGGCGCGAAGAGCCAGAAGGTCACCGTCGGGCCGAACAACGTCGGCTCGGTGGCCTTCACCATCCGCCCCACCGGGCTCGGCGTCCGTGGGCTGAAGGTCACCGCCCGCAGCCGCGGCGCGGCCGACGCCCTGGTCAAGGAGCTGATCGTCGAGCCGGAGGGCGTCCAGCGCGAGGTGGTGGAGAACCTGGTGCTCGCGCCGGGCGCGCCGCGCAGCCTCGACCTGGCCGTGCCGCCGCTGGCCATCGCCGGCTCGGCCCGCGCCTACCTGGCCCTCACCGGCAACATGCTCAGCCAGACCATCGAGGGGCTGGAGGGGCTGCTCAAGATGCCCTTCGGTTGCGGCGAGCAGAACATGATCCTGTTCGCGCCCAACGTGTTCGTCTCGCGCTATCTGAAGGAGACCTCCCAGCTCAAGCCGGAGGTGATGGCCAGGGCCGAGAAGCTGATGCTCACCGGCTACCAGCGCCAGCT
>JACQUR010000049.1 GCA_016210245.1 Chloroflexota bacterium | reverse complement strand
GGGCGGCGGGGCGACAGGGCCGTCGCCCCCTACGGCTCCGCAACCAGCACAACAAGGTGGGCTCATGCTGCGTCCCTACTCGGCCAGGTACGGCTTGAGCGCGTTGGCGCTCATGCCGTACTCGTAGGTGATCGTCGTCCCGGTGCCGCTGAGCTGGAACTTGTAGGCCAGGATCTGGCCCAGGAGATCCAGGCTCGCGCCCCCCGAGCCCCCGAGCTCAACGCTGGAGTCGGTGTCGGGCGCGTAAATGGCGCCCCGCAGGTAAACCGCGCCGCTGGACTTGAGCTGGACCTTGTTCGAGCCCGACGAGGGCGCCAGCAGGTAGATCAGGGTATTGCACTTCACGTAGCTGGCCCCCACCGCGCTCACCCGCGAGCTCGAGGTGCCGATGTTGCCGTCGGTCACGAGGAAGCTGCCCTTGACCACGAAGGTGACCGCGCCGCTGGCCAGCAGGGTGCCACCGCTCAGGTTGAAGTCGCCGTCGAGGTAGTACACGCCGGGCTGGAGCGTGACCGTGCCCTTCTGGATGGTGATGGATTGCCAGCCCCCTGGCCTGAGGGTGATGCTCACGCCCGACCCCGCGTTGTTGGGGATGTTGAGCGCGCCGATCTTGTTGCCGCCATAGGAATCGCCCGGGCCGATGGTCACCCCATCAGGGTCGCTGTGGAGGTCATAGGTATACGAGTTCGCCGAATCCCAGGTCGGGTAGCCGGTGAAGTCGCAGGGTGGATCCGGACAGGCGGGGTTCGTGCTGGCGCCAACGTAGCTCGCACCCTGGAGGCCCGGGTCGGCCGTCCCGCCGGCGACGACGCTGCCGCTGACGGTGGTATTGGTGCCGCTCACGCCGATGTCGCCGTTGGAGCACAGGTTCCCGCCGAGGGTGCTGCCGCCACCGGAGCCGGCGAAGCACATGGGATCCTGGGCGCAGGCCGAGTTGCTGAAGGCGCCGGTGGTCAGGATGGCGTAGGTCAGGGGCTGGAGTCCGCCGGCCACCGCGCGAGCGTAGATGGTCGGCTCGGCGAAGAAGGTGCCGAAGCCCAGGCCGCGGAAGAGGTTGTAGAACAGCGACTGGGCGGGCACGTTGATGATGACTTCCACGAATCGCCCATCGCCCTGGTGTGGGCCGCTCTGGGGCGGATGATTGGTCGCGCACCGCTGCGCGGTGGTGGGCTCATCCTCGTTGTCCGCGCAGCCGCTCAGATCGACGTTGTTCCCCAGCCAGGTCTTGGCGGCGTCGCGGATCGTCTGCGAGCCGCCCGTGCCGTAGGTCGACGCGGTGCTCTCGTTGATCGCCTGGCCGGCCACCATGGCGGCGACGTCGGCGGCGTACTGCATCTGGCGCTTCTGGACCATCCAGTAGCCCGAGTCCAGCGCCAGCACCGCGCCGGAGGCAAAGACCGGCAGCAGCAGGGCAAACAGGATCAGGACCTGTCCACAGCTCTTCATTGGATTCGACCGCTCGCGTGCGTATTCATCGTCAGATCGAAGTTGAACTGGCTCAGGCTGGCGATGCCGTCGATGAGGAAGCCCCAGATCGGCCGGTGCTCGTACATGACCCGCACCTTGACGGTCTCGCCAGCGAGGGGCAGGTAGCTGCCGCTGGTAGCGCCCGGCGCCTGCTCGATGATGACCTTGAGGCGAGTGCGGTCCAGCAGGCCCGCGGCACCGTTGACCGCGCCGACGATGGTCAGCCTCGGAGTCGAGTTGCCGGTGCAGCTCACCGGCGTGGTGACCGTGCTGGTGGTGAACGTCTGCTGGCTGGCATCGTTGGCCGCGACTCCATCGGAGTAGCTCGGATCTCCACCCCCGGAGAAGTTCTGCTTGTTGCCTGGCTGCGTGTACGCGCCGCAGTCCTTGCCCAGCACGATCCCGCGCCGCATGCCGTCCTGGGCAGCGTACGAGACGGTGTTATAGGCATAGACCCCCAGCCCCCAGTCGATCATGGCCAGGAGCGTGGCCAGGAACATCGGCAGCAGCAGAGCGAACTCCACCAGCGCCTGGGCGGAAGCGCACCGGCGGACGGCGGGTCGAGAGGTCATCGCGCGGCCACCGTCAACACGCCGTTCCCCCCGGGCTGTTGTTGTGCTGGCTCTTGATCTCGGCGGTCAGGGTCAGCGACATGCCACCCAGGCCGAGCAGTTGGCGGGCGAAGGGCGCGACCGGCAGGAACGGGCGGGACCAGGTGAGCGTGTAGGAGTTGCAGGCCGAGAACAGGCCGGTGCGAGCAGAGGTGCCGCACGACGATGGGGTGAAGGTCAGCGACTCCTGCTCGCCGGTCGGCAGCGTGTTGCCATAGAGGTCGGTGCTCGGCGAGGTGCCCAGGCCCGAGGCGTCACGAAGGACCTGCTCGACGGCCGCCTTCTTGGTGTCGCAGGTGCTATAGCCCTTGTAGTTATTGCTCTCCTGCATCTGGACGCTGCCCATCAGCAGCCCGCCCCGCATGGCGTTGTACTCGAAGAAGAAGCGGCCGATGTCGAGCAGGAGCAGGAACGAGATCATGGCGAACAGGAGGACGAAGGCGAACTCCACCAGCGCCTGGCCGGAGCCACCGCGGCCCATCTGCCAGTCCCACGAAGGACTCCCTCTCCCCCTGGGAGAGGGTTGGGGTGAGGGCCAACCCCTGCGCGGCATGGCAGCGCAGACAAAGGAGGCCAGCCGGCAGCCAGGGGGAGCCGGCGCACGCACAACCGGCACCATGCGCTCGGAGGCTACCATCGACTGCGCGCCACCTTTTAGGAAAGGGCCAGAGGGCCGGGCCCGGGCCACGCCCTTCCATACGGGTTATTCGCAATTATAGGGCTGCGTGTGTGCCGCGACAATAGCACAATGGTACCCTGGTATGGGGGAGCGGCGGCTTGGTCGCCCCGCTCACGGGGAGGTGAGCAGCCCCAGTTCCACCGCGCGGACGGCTGCCTGGGTGCGGTCGGAGACGCCCAGCTTGGCGAGGAGGTGCTCCACGTGGCTCTTGACCGTGGACGGACTCACGCTCAAGGCGCGGGCGATCTCCGAATTGGTCTGACCCTGGGCCAGCAAGCGCAGCACCTCGCGCTCGCGCGGCGTGAGACCGGCGATGGACGGGCGTGGCTCCCCTTGCGGCTGGCTGGCCAGACGCCGCAACAACTGGCTCGCCAGGGCCGGGGGCAGGGGCGACTCTCCCTGGAGCACCTGGCGCACCGCAGCCAGGATCTCGCGCCTGGTGGCGCCCTTGAGCACGTAGCCAGCGGCGCCGGCCCTGATCGCCTCGAACAGGTAGTCCGGGTTCTCGTGCAGAGAGACGATCAGCACGCTCGTGCCGGGGCAGTGCTCCTTGAGCGCCCGCGTCGCCGCCAGGCCATCCATGTCCGGCATCTGCACGTCCATGAGCACCAGCGCTGGCTGCAGGCGGCGGCAGAGCACCACCGCCTCCCGCCCGCTCGCCGCCTCGCCCACCACCTCCAGGCCGCGCTGGTCCTCCAGGACATCCCGCAGACCAATCCGCGCCAGCTCGTGGTCGTCGACGATCACCAGCGTGGCCTTGCCAGCAGTCGGTCCCGGTCGAGCCTCAGCGTTCATCGCCCCCCTCGCGCGAGGCGAGCGGCGGTACGGGGGCCTCGACCACGACCTTCGTGCCGCGGCCAGGTCGACTGCGCACCGTGCAGCGCCCGCCGAGCAGCCTGGCACGCTCGTGCATGCTCGGCAGGCCGACGCGCTCGCCGGGCCCCGAGGTGGTCGAGGGGCGGGAGGGCTGGAAGCCGCGCCCCCAGTCGCGCACCTCCAGGCGGACCGTGTTGTCCTGGCAGTGGAGGGCGACGTGGACGCGGGTCGTCTGCGCGTGTCGACGCACGTTCATCAGGGCCTCCTGGGCTACTCGGAAGAGGGCGGCCTCGAGCGTCGACGCCAGCCGCGCCCCGCCCAGCCTGTCGTCGAACGTGATCTCCCACCCCTCCGCCTGAAGCGCCTCGACCTCCACGCGGAGCGCCGTGGCCAGCCCGAACTGGTCCAGGGCCGTCGGTCGCAGATCGGCGATGACCCGGCGCGCCTCCTTGACCGCGCGTCGCGCCAGCTCCAGGGCGCGCTCCAGCTCCTGCCGCGCCCGAGGCGAGCGCGGATGGTAGTGCGCCGCCAGCGTCTCCAGGGAGAGCTGCGCACCCGTCACGACCTGGGCGAGGCCGTCGTGGATGTCGTAGGCGACCCGCCGACGCTCCGCCTCCTGGGCCAGCAGCAACCGCTTGACCAGCTCCTGCAGCCGTTGCTCGCGCTCGGCGGCCTCCCGATACAGGCGCGCGTTCTCCAGCACGCTCGCCGCCTGGTTGGCCAGACTGCCCAGGACATCCACCGGGGCCCGACAGGCAGCAGCTTCTGGTCCGCATACCTCGAGCACGCCGATCGCCCGGTCGTGCGTCCGCAGCGGGAAACACCACCCTGCCAGGACTTCCGTCCTCCGCGCCGCAGGGTCGAGGTGATAGTAGGTCGGGCTGGCCTCCTGCAATGCCGCGCGGCGGGCCTTCCGAGCGGCCGGACTGCGCTGCGCTGTCCGGAAGGTCTCCACGGCGCCGGTCGTCTGCCATGCCCGCAGCGTCGTCCCGCGCTGGACGAGGCTGATCGTGCCCACCTCCAGCCCCGAGATGCGGGCCGCGACCTCGAGCACGCGGGACGCGACCTCCTCGGGCTCGAGGCTGGCGCCCAGTACCTGCCCCGCCTCGTGGAGGGCGAGCAGCTCCTGCAGGCTGCGCTGGAGCTGCTCGTTCAGGCTGGCGCGCTCTTGCTCGACCCGCTTGTGCTCGGTGATGTCGAGGAAGCTGGAGACCACCTGCACCGGCTCACCCTCCTCCCCCAACACGGGCACGGCCTCCACCTGGAGCCAGCAGCGCTCACCGTTCCGCAAGACCACGGGCACGGTGGCGTGCCGCACAGGACGCCCGGTGCGCAGGGCGATCACATGGGGGCGCTCCGCCTCCGGCAAGGCCGAGCCGTCCTCGCGCAGGGTCTGCCAGAGCGCTTCGGCAGTCCGGCCGCGGATCTGGTCGAGGGTCAGGCCAAGGATCTCCTGCCCGGCCGCGTTGACGTCGATGGCCGTGCCGCGCATGTCCCAGACCAGCACACCGCAGGCCACCGCCTCGTAGAGCGTACGCAGCCGCGCCTCGGAGGCCGCCAGGTCGCGCAGCAGCTTCCGCTGCTGGGTCACATCGGTGAGCACCGTGATCGCTCCGCTGATGCGGCCCTCGGGATCGCGCAGCGCTGAGGGCTCGCTCATCACAGCTCCAGCGCCTGCTCGACCGCGGACAGCAGCTCCAGTGGCGAGAACGGCTTGGTGAGATAGAGGTCTGCCCCGGCCGCCAGTCCGGCCTGGACATCGGCCTCCTGCGTTTTGGCGGTGAGCAGGACGATCTTCATGGCCTTCAAGTCGAGCACGGACCTGATGGCCCGTGCCAGCTCCAGCCCGGTCCGGCCCGGCATCATGACGTCCAGGATCGCGACCTCCGGGCGGTAGCGCAGCAGCAGCTCCCAGGCCCGGTCGCCATCGGCTGCCTCCACGATCTGGTACTCGTCCGAGGCGAGGGTGGCCGAAACCAGCAGCCGCAAGCTGCGCTCGTCGTCGGCGATCAGCACGGTCTTCATGCCCGCTGTCCCTCCAGGAGAACTTCCTGCTCGGCCAGGGCGAGGCCAATCGCCTCCACCGCGGCCGGTGCGACGCCCGGTCCTTTGCGCAACGTTGCCAGCGTCCCCATGCGCGCCAGCGCCTGCCGCTCCTCCTGGCTGAGGTCCTTGACCGTGACCACCACCACCGGCACCGGCGCCCCGCCCGCCTCGCGCAGGCGGGACAGGAACGCTTCGCCCTGGAGGCCGGGCAGCAGCAAGTCGAGCAGCACCGCCCGCGGGCGCGCCTTCGCCACCTGCTCGAGCGCCGTCTCGGCGTCCGCCGCCAGGACCGCCGAGAGCCCGCGGCTGGCCAGCTCCGCCTCCAGCAGGCGCGCGAAGCTGGCGTCGTCCTCGACCACCAGCACCTCCCCCCGGGTCGGGCCGGGCAGCGCCAGCGGCAGGGTGAAGGAGAAGCAGGCGCCCTGTCCCAGCCCGGCCGACTCGGCCCGGATGCGGCCGCCGTGGGCCTCGACGATCTTCCTGGCGATCGCCAGCCCCAGACCGGTGCCGGCGATAGCACGTCGGTCGGAGTTGTCCACCCGGAAGAACTTCTGGAACAGGTGGGGCAGGGCCTCGGGTGGGAGGCCCAGCCCGTGGTCGCGCACGGCGATCTCCATGCCGCCGTTGGCCAGGTGTGCGGATAGGTACACCTCGCCCCCCGAGGGGGAGTACTTGCGGGCGTTGGAGAGCAGGTTGGCCAGCACCTGGTGGACGCGGTCCGGGTCGGCCCGCACGGGCGGGAGCCCGTCGGGTACCTGCAGGACGATGGGCCGCTGCGCATCCTCCCCCGCGGCAGCCGCGGCGCGCTCCAGCAGGGGACGGACGGGGGCTGGCTCCGGGGCGAGCTGCTGATGCCCGCTCTCCATGCGCTGCAGGTCGAGGAAATCGTTGATGAGCGCGGCCAGGCGGCGCCCTTCCTCCAGCATCACCGTCAGGAACTGCTGCTGCTGCGCCTCCGGGTACTCGCGGGTGAGCAGCAGCTCGGCGAAGCCGACCAGGCTGGCCAGGGGGGTGCGCAGCTCGTGGCTGACCACCGAGACCAGCTCGTCCTTCGTCCGCACCAGCTCGCGCTCGACGGTCACGTCGTCCAGCACCAGGCCCGTGCCGAGGCGGGTGCCGGCGCCGTCGATGACGGGGAACACCTGGACCAGGATATCGCGCCGCGGGGGGCCGACGAGCTCCAGCTCGAACCGCGGCCGCTCGTCCAGCCGCGCGAGCGCCTGCTCCCAGGCAGCCCAGCCCGCCTCCGGATCCGCGAGCGTCTGGCGAATGAGGGCGAAGGCGTCCTCGGAGCTCTTGCCGACGAGCGTCTGTGGCCCGGTCCCCAGCAACACCGCGGCCCGGGCGTTGCAGTAGCGGACCTGCCTGCCCGCGTCCAGGATGGCCAGCCCATCGCTCATGCTGGCCATCACCGCGGCCAGGGCTGCCCGCTCCCCCTCGACCGCCTCGAGCAAGCGCGCCCGCTCTGCCTCGGTCCGTTTGCGCTCGGTAATGTCGCGGACGTAGCCGGTGAACATCGGCGGCCCATCCAGCGGGATGCGGGTGATGGCGACCTCCGCAGGAACCTCGCTGCCGTCGGCGCGCCTGGCCATCACCTCCACCCGCCGGTTGAGCGCGGCGCCTTCGCCCGTGGCGAGGTAGCGCTCGATCGCGCGGCGATGCGCGGCCTGCAGCGGCGACGGAACAATGAGCGCGGCCATGGGCTTGCCCAACACCTCATGGCGCGTGTAGCCGAACGTCCGCTCCGCCGCCGGGTTGAACTCGAGGATCCTGCCCTTGTGGTCGATCGTGATGATGCTATCCAGGGCCGAGGCGAGGATGGCCCGCTTGAGCCCTTCGCTCTCGCGCAGCGCCTGCTCCACGCGGTCGCGCTCGGCCGTGCGGGCGGCCAGGCGGTCGCGCATCTCCCCGAAGGCGGCGGCCAGGTGCCCGAGCTCGGAGATGCGGCTCCTGGGCAGGGGAGCCGTCGTATCGCCAGCCGCAAGCCGGTCCACCGCCTGGGCCAGCGTGGCGAGGGGCGCGCTCAGCCAGTTCGCCGTGGCCGCCCCGACCGCGGCCGCGACGGCCACGATCAGCAGCAGCATCCCGAAAGCCAGATCGCGCGAGGCGCGCGTCGCGGCCAGGACAGCCGCAACGGGGCGCTCGACCACCACACCCCAGCCCAGCCCCGGCACGCGGGCGTAGCCCGCCAGCCGCGCGCCAGTCGGAGCCGGGTAGCTCAGCGCCCCGGAGGCGCCGCTCCCGGCCAGGAGCGCGGCGACCGGAGGCGCCGCGGAGAGGCTGGCAACGGAGGCCACGAGCGCAGCCTCCGGGTGAGCGATGGCCCGCCCTTCGCCGTCGACCAGGTAGACCTGCCCGCCAGGGTCGACGCTCGCATGGGCCACCAGCAACTCAGCCACTTGTACCGATTCGAGCGAGGCGGCCGCCAGCCCGGCAAACCGTCCGTCCGGGCCGCGGATCGGCGCCGCCAATACGAAGACCGGCCGCCCGGTCGGCGGCAACAAGAACATGTCCAGCGCCGGCCCATTGGTGCGCCGAGCGTCCTCATAGAACGGGTAGCCGGCCGCAGCAACAGGCGGGCGACCGCCGCTGCGCGCGACCAGGTTGCCGGCCGGGTCGTACGTGAAGAAGGCGAGGACGTTGGGATAGGCAGCGCCCAATGCCTCCAGCACGGGCTGCTGTGCCTCGGGAGGCATGGCCCACAGCCCGGGCTGCGCGGCCAGCGCGGCCACGGCGGCGCGGTAGAGGCCGGTGTACTCGGCCACGTCCTGGGCCAGCGCGGCGGCCATGATGCGCTGCTCCGCCAGCGCCTCGGTGGTGGCCACGCGGTCCTCCTGGCTGGCGTCGAGCGTCGCCCCTACTATCAGCGGCAGAGCGGTCGCAGCCGCCAGCGCCAGGGCGAGCTGCGTCCTGAGGGAGGCCGGGTCGACGCGGCCGAGGCGGGGGCCCAGCCAGGGCAGGAGCGCCAGCACCAGGCCAAAGCCACCGTAGTAAACGATGCCGGTCCAGGCGCGGAGGTGCAGGGTCAGGGCCAGCAGGAAGACGAAGAACGCGCCGGCGACCAGCAGGTGCGCCACCTGCGAAGCCATCCGCGGCCAGGAGGGGCGGAGCTGGGTGGCTGCCAGCGCAAGCCCGCCCCCCAGGAACGCCGCGCCGTGCCACGGCAGGTACGGTCGGGCGAGGTTGTAGATCGGAGCGCTGAACTGGTCGGGCCGACCCAGCATGATCAGACCGGTCGTGGCGGCGCCGACGCCCATCAGCAGGGCGAACAGGTCGCCGACGGACTCCGGTTGGTCCCCTCTCACCCCGGACAGGAACGGAGCCAGGGCCGTCCCCAGCCCCAGGACGGTGTACACACCTGTCCCGGCCCAGACGCCGGTGGCGAGGAACCCGGCAGCCAGCAGCAGCAGCAGCGCCCCCGCGAACACGTGCGCTGCAACAACGTAGGGGCGGCTCGCTGGAGGCGGCCCACCCTCTCCCCCTGGGAGAGGGTGGGGGTGAGGGCCGGGACCGGCCCTCACCCCCACCCTCTCCCAGGGGGAGAGGGTGGGCCGGATGGCCCAACCAGGAT
>JACQUR010000007.1 GCA_016210245.1 Chloroflexota bacterium | reverse complement strand
GTCCGGTTTCGAGCGGTCGCGGGATGGTCACCTGCCGCCCTGAAGGGCGGGCCTAACGCCCAGGCCCGCCCTTCAGGGCGGCAGGTGCGGACAACTGAATAGCCCTAGTTGGAAGCTGGCAGGGTTGCGCATTCCGCGTCCACAATCCACAATCGAACATCGCAAACTCAGCATCCGGAGGGTGCCATGTCCGAGGCAGCGTCCTGGATCACGTTTCAGGAAGAGGGTGGGCTGGCGATCGTGAGCTTGAACCGGCCGGAGCGAGGCAACGCCTTTGCCGGACCCATGTTCGACTTGCTGGCCGAGCGTCTGGAGGAGCTGGGGCGCTCGGGCCACTCCTCCGTGCTGCTGCTGCGCGCGGAGGGCCCAGATTTCTGCGTGGGGCGGGAGCGGCCCACCGGCTCGCCGCCGACGCGGCCCACGGCCGCCCAGGTGCGCGCTGACCTGGCGAAGATCCAGACCGCCAACGAGGCTTTGATGCGCTTCCCCGGCGTCAGCATCGCGGCCGTGCAGGGGCGAGCCCTGGGGGCAGGCTGTAGCCTGGCCGGGCGATGCGACCTGACGCTGGCCGCGGCCGACGCTCGCCTGGGCTTCCCCGAGATCCTGTCCGCGCTGCCGCCGACGATCGTGCTGTCCTATTACGGCAAGGTGCTGCCCCGCAAGGCGATCTTCGAGCTCGTGGTCACCGGGCGCGAGATCGCGGCCGACGAGGCCCAGCGCATCGGCCTGGTGACCCGGGTGGTGCCCCCCGAGCGGCTGGAGATAGAGGCGCGGGCGCTGGCAGACGGGCTCCTGCAGCGCGACGCCGGGTCGCTGCGCGTGTGTAAGGACTTCTTCCGCCGCCTGGACCGCCTGGAACTGGAGGAGGCGGCGGATTATGGGATCCACGTGCTGGCCAACTTGCTGGCGAGCAGGTAGCCAGGCGGCCCCTGATGAAGAGTGAGCCATGAGCGCTGCCACCGAGCTTATCCTGCCGCTCGAGTCCTCATCCGCCACGCTGTCCGTGGCCGGCGGCAAAGGGGCCAACCTGAGCCGCCTGGTCCGCGCGGGCTACCCCGTGCCGCCGGGCTTCGTCGTCCGGACCGAGGCCTACCGTGCCTTCGTGGCCGCGAATGGGCTGGAGGCACGGATCGTCGAGCTGGCCTCCGCCACGCACGCCGACGATCCGGCCAGCGTGGAGTCCGCCTCCGCTGCCATACGCCAGTTGTTCGCGGGCGGGACGATGCCGCCGCACCTCGCCGCGGCGATCGTCCGCGCCTACCGCGACCTGGCCGGGGCCCACACCGCGCCAGACCTGCCCGTGGCGGTGCGCAGCTCCGCAACGGCGGAGGACCTGCCGGAGGCGAGCTTCGCCGGCCAGCAGGACAGCTTCTTGAACGTGCGCGGCGAGGGCGCGCTGCTCGAGGCGATCAAAGCCTGCTGGGCGAGCCTCTGGACGGCTCGGGCGCTGGCCTATCGAGCGCGCCACGCGCTCGATCCTGCCAGCGTCGCCCTGGCCGTGGTGGTCCAGCGCCTGGTGCCGGCCGAGGCGGCTGGCATCCTGTTCACGCTCAACCCGGTGGCCGGCGACGCGAGCGAGGTGGTGATCGAGGCCGCCTGGGGACTCGGGGAGGCGATCGTCGGCGGGCGGGTCTCGCCCGACACGGTGGTGGTGGACAGGGCCAGCGGCGCGGTGAAGCAGGTGCGGCTGGGCGACAAGGCCGTGATGGCAGTGGCGGCGGCGGTGGGCACGGCGGACGTGGCGGTGGACTCGGCCCGCCGCGCCCAGCCGGCCCTGGCACCCGAGCAGGCGGCCGAACTGGCGCGCCTCGGCTGCGCCATCGAGGCCCTCTTCGGCGACCCCCAGGATATCGAGTGGGCGCTGGCCGCGAATCAGATCTTCATCCTCCAGGCGCGCCCGGTTACCACGGCGCCCACCAGCGCGGCCCCGGCGGGCGCGGTGCCGGGCGACGACGCCTGGCCCACGCCCGGCGAGCGCCCGCGCCAGCCGTTCGACCTCTGGACGCACGCGGACATGGGTGAGCGCTGGCCGGAGCCGATTACCCCGCTGACCTGGTCCGCGATCGCGCCGATCACCAACGCGAACATCGACCACATGTTCCAGGGGATCAAGACGCCTGACACGCGGCAGATCCAGTGGTCGCAGCGCTTCTACGGGCGCGTCTACCTCAACGAGGGCGCCATGGCCTACGTCATGACCCGCGGCTACGGCCTGCCCGGCTCGATGGTCGACGCGGCGATGGGCAGCGACGTCCCAGCCGAGTACCGGCGGGGCGAGCGCCTGCACCTGCTGCGGCTGCTGCGCAGTCTGCCGACGATGCTGCGCCAGTCGCGCGAGCGGATGCGCAACGAGCGCGTCTACGAGGCCCTGTTCCCGCAGATCGAGGCGTGGGTGGCCGAGTTTCAGCGGCGGGACCTGCGCGCCGTGGACGACCGCGCGCTCTGGCACGAACTCAGCGCCGTGTGGACGCCGCGCCTCGGGCAAGCCATCGACCTGCACGCCGACGCTAGCTCGCAGGCGCTGACGGGGATGGCGTCGCTCGAGTGGCTGGTGCAGCGCTGGGCCGGCGACCGAGCGCTGGCAGGCGAGCTCGTCGGCGGTCTGGCCGACCTCCGCGCCGCCGAGATGGCGCCCGCGTTGTTCCGCATGGCGCGCCAGGTGCGCGACCTCGGCCTGGCGGAGACCGTCCTGGAACGCAGCCCGGAGGAGGCGCTCGCGGCGTTGCGGGCGGCGCCGGCCGCCAGGCCGGTGCTGGAGGCGCTGGACCGGTTCCTGGCGCGCCACGGGCACCGGGCCGACATGGAGGCCGAACTGCGCTCCCCGCGCTGGGTGGAGGCGCCAGCGCAGGTGGTCGCCAGCCTGGCCGGCTACCTGCGGGCCGGCGACGCGGCCGATCCGGCAAGCGCGGAGGCGGTCCAGGGCCGGCGGCGGCAGGAGACGCGGGCGCGCCTGGAGGCGCGGCTGGACCCGCTCCGCCGCCGCGTCCTGCGCGGCACGGTTGCCCGGGTGCAGCACCTGGTGCGGCTGCGCGACAACGGCCAGCACTACGTCGTCATGCTGCTGCTGCCGCTCCGCCGCCTGTTCGCGGAGCTGGGCCGCCGCTGGGCCGAGCGGGGCTGGCTGAGCCGGGCGGACGACGTGTTCTTCCTCGCCCTGGCGGAGATCGGGGCAGTGGTCCAGGCCGGCGCTCCCGCGGGCGCGGGGCTGGACTTGCCCGCGCTGGCGGCAGGCCGGCGGGCGGCGCACGCGCACTGGTGCGCGCTCCCAGCGCCGGAGGTGATCGGCCCGGACGGGCAACCGATCGGCGAAGACGTTGCCGGGGCGCTGGCCGAGGGGGTGCTGGTCGGCATCCCGGCCAGCGGCGGGCGGGTGCGTGGCCCAGCGCGCCTCGCTGCCTCACCTCAGGAGGCGGCCCGCCTGCGGCCGGGCGATATCCTGGTGACGCGCTCGACGGACCCTGGCTGGACACCGGTCTTCCCGCTGATCGCCGGGCTGGTGCTCGAGGTGGGCGGGCAACTCTCGCACGGGGCCATCGTCGCGCGCGAGTTCGGCCTGCCGGCTGTGGTGAACGTGCGCGACGCGACGCGGCGCATCCCGGACGGCTGCCCGATCACGGTGGACGGATCGAGCGGACGGGTGTACCTCGAACCGCAGGGCGAGCGCCACGCTGGCTGATTTGAGATTTGAGATTGCAGAGTGCAGATTGAGGTCGACCTCAATCTACACTCTGCAATCTCAAATCTCAAATCAGCAATACGGCGGCGCCGGTGAGCTGGCCCCGCCGCAGCCGGTCGAGCGCCTCATTGGCCTGCTCCAGGAGGAAGGGCTCGACCGTGGTCCGGATCGGCACCCGGGGCGCGAGCGCCAGGAACTCCTCGCCGTCACGCCGGGTCAGGTTCGCCACCGAGCGCACCACCCGCTCTTCCCAGAGCAGCCGGTAGGGGAAGGACGGAATATCACTCATGTGGATCCCTCCGCAGACCACCGTCCCGCCCTTGTCCGTCGCGGCCAGTGCGGCCAGCAGCAGCGCGCCAACCGGCGCGAAGATGAGCGCCGCGTCCAGTGGCTCGGGCGGCCGCTCGGTCGAGGCCCCTGCCCAGACAGCGCCAACCCTGCGGGCGAAGGCCTGCCCCTCAGCGTCGCCCGGCCGGGTGAAGGCGTAGACCCGCTTGCCCTCAGAGACGGCCACCTGGGCGATGAGGTGCGCGGCGGCGCCGAACCCGTAGATGCCCAGGCGTTCCACCCCCTCCCCGGCTAGACGGTAGGTCCGGTAGCCGATCAGGCCGGCGCACAGCAGGGGAGCGAGGTCTACGTCTCCATACCCGGCTGGCAGCGGGAAGCAGGAGCGCTGGTCGGCGACGGCGTATTCGGCGTAGCCGCCGTCGAGGGTGTAGCCGGTGAAGCGGGCCGCGTCGCACAGATTCTCCTGGCCGCGCCGGCAGAAGCGGCACTGGCCGCAGGTCCAGCCGAGCCAGGGCACGCCCACGCGCTCGCCCACCTGGAAGCGCTCCACCCGCTCGCCCGTCTGCGCCACCCGGCCCACGATCTCGTGCCCGAGCACGAGCGGCAGTCTCGGGTTGGCCAGCTCCCCGTCGACCACGTGCAGGTCCGTCCGGCACACGCCGCAGGCCGCCACGCGCACCAGCACCTGGTCCGCCCCCGGCCGCGGCACCGACACTTCCCTCATGCTGAGCGGCAGCCCCGGCCGTTCCAGCACCATCGCGCGCATCCGCGCGGGGATGTTCATCCCAAATCGCCTCTGCTCACCCGCCCCCCGGACGGTGTGCGAACGGCAGCTCCACGTTCCGCGCCTTGCGGCTCCTGGACTGCGTGAAGAGCACCACTGCGCTCAAGTCTTGACTCTGTGGAAACCCTCGATCGTGAAGGGCATTGGCAGCCCCTGCGTGCAGTATACACTTCCGATCCTGCTCGCTCGTTGTATGCTCTGCTCTCCAGAAGATGCGCTCGCGGCCGTCTACCGGTCTCCTGACGGCCAGCACGACCGACCCTACCGAGTCACGCCAGCGGGGTCAGTCGCCAAGCGCGCCAGCGCCCGCGCTACGGCGTTCTGGTCCCGAGATGGAAGCTCCACCAGTTCCGTCTGGGCTCGTGTGGCCAGGATCAAGCGCCAGGGCATCAGCGATCCCGCTTGCGTGCCGGGCGGAGGCTCGCCCGCACCTCCTCCCAGTTCACCACCTCGCCGCGGGCAATCTCCTCCTCGGCCTCGCGGATCGCTGCCGCATGGTCACCGGTGAGCGGTTCGTCGTCCAGCGGGGCCACCATGAACGCCCGGAGCACGGGGTCGCTGCCGACGTTGCGCAGGTACTCCAGGAACCGCTCCGCCGCGTTTAGTTCGCCTTCCGGCAGCTCGTCAACCAGGCGGTGCAGCCGCTCCCTTGATCATCATCGGGTCCGCGCGCGCCACCCTCGCGTGTGTCCACCTGGCTGTTGCCGCAATGCTCGGCCTACCAGTGCGAGCAGGCCCATATCACTGCTCGATGGTTACGTGGTCGATGAAGACCGATCCCGCATATTCACGGGGTGTGAAGTGCAACCCCAAGGTCCTACAGGGCGTCGGCCAGTTTTCGCCGTGCATGTCGAAGGACAGCTTGTTCCACCGTGCAGCGTACAGGTCCAAGTGTTGCGACTCGTGCCACTCCCACAAGGCGTCCTGGACATAGATCGCGACAGGTATGGAGGGTGCCCCGTCAGGTAGATACACGTGAGCGGTCACGCTCTTGCCACAGGCATCGAGGCTGATGCCCGCGTCTGGTGATCGATCGACGGAATAGGGTGCAGCATCGAACCGCAGCGCGTAGCTTCCACTGTACGCTCGCTCTTGCGAGGGCGCCACACTCTGACAGGGCTGCGGGGGCTGGTTGAGAGGTTGCTTTCCCCACCGTTGACAGTCCCCTTGTTCGAAATCGAACACCAGCCTCTCCGGGGGCGCCGGGCGGATGCTCAGTAGTCCCACGATGACGAGGCCAATGGCCAAGATGACGAGCAGGCTAATCCACAGCGGAATTGCTCTCCAACCCCTCTGTAGGGGAGCGAGCCACTTGGCAGGCCAAGCCCGTTGGGGTGAGCCAGGGGACACCGGGATATCCGGTTCTGTGCCCGTCGGGCTTCGAGGAGGTGGTGCCCCTTTTGGAATCGGGTTAGGCGCGTGTTGGTTCTTGCACTTTGCCTCGGGGTAGAAACACCCATGGAACGCCTGACATCGCGCCGTGTCCAACGAGAAGAGCCGGCACAGGTTCTGGAGGTCGGATTGCCGAGGCTTCTGGCGCTCCCGAGGCTTCCTCCACCTTGTGAGAGTGCTCGAGTCCACGCCAAGCTGGTCGGCCACGTTCTCAGCCGTTAGCCCGCGCTGCGTCAATTCCTCGGCAAGAAGCCCAGCGAACTTCGACTTATCCATGATTCCTCCGGAACCACAGTTCCTTGCGCGACCACTTCAAGTTCTTGCGCGTAGACTGGGCATAAGCTAGGTACTCTGCTCCGGAAAAGGAGTCTCGGCCATGCAGATCACTCAGTTCGTTTTGAGGCTGTCCTTGCTCATCGCACTGGCGGCGTTCGCTTGCCGCGGCCAGCCAGTCACTGGTGCTACGCTCGGGCCTTCACAACAGGGCGCGAGCTGCGTCGACTCGCCGCGCGGGAGTGTGCCTCAGGGCGCTCGGGCTTCTTCGCCCGACGGCCAGTTCTACGCCCAAGAGGTCGAGCCGCTGCTCTCCGGGAGAGTCGCGATCTTTCGTCTTGAGACCGGCGAGCTTCTCCGGGTGATCGACCTCCGCGAACGCAACAACGACCTCAAGGCTCTCTGCTGGTCCCCGGACTCGCGCCTCCTCGCGATCATGTTACACCATGGGGGCGGCGGTTACATCGCCATCGCCGAGGCGGCCAGTGCAAGCGTGCTCGGCCGGGTCCCGATCACCCGGTGGTACCACTCGCTCAGGTGGTCGGCCGACGGAACATCCTTGTTGGCCGAAGACGATGCGATACCCATGCCGTTCCTGGGGCCGACGCAGTCGCCGGCCCCCCGGGCTGCGCCCTCGCCAACAGCTCGCTCCGTTGCCACCGGTCGCCCCATGCCAACTTCCGAGCCGGCTCCTCCGCGGGTCCCAGTGGGGCCCACTGATGCCCGTGATGCCCGGTTCCTCCTGGGCGTGAATTACCCGTGGCATCACTACGGGCACGACTTCGGCACAACCGCCTGGGGCCACGATGGCGCCTCAGCCACCCAATCCCGCCAGGCGATCGAAGCCGATTTCGCGTTCCTGAGAGAGCACGGGGTGCAAGTCGTCCGCTGGTTCCTGTTCGCAGACGGCCGGGCAGCGCCTGAGTTCGACGCCGACGGGCAGGTGACCGGTTTCGATGAGTACTTTCATGCCGACCTTGGCGCCGTTCTTGGCCTGGCGGAGCAATACGACCTGCGTCTTATCCTGGTCCTCTTCAACTATCAGGTCGCTGACCAGCCACAGGTCGTCAACGGCGTGCAGCTCTTCGGGCGCTCCCGGCTGATTTCGGACCCGCTCATTCGCCAGTCGTTCCTGGACAACGCCCTCAGACCGTTGCTCGAGCGCTATGGCACCAGTCCGTGGATCATCGCGTGGGAGGTCATGAGCGAACCAGAGGGAGCCATGACGATCCCCGGTGGCCGATGGGTGGGCGACCCCGTTGACCCTGCTGCGATGCAAGCTTTTGTCCGCGAGGTGGTCGAGTACATCCACGCCTACTCAACACAGTATGCGACGGTGGGGAGCGCTTGGCGCGACGCCTTGGACTACTGGAAAGGCAGCGGGCTGGACTTATACCAGTACCACTCCTACGAGCCCAACGACCCTCTGGAGTGCGGCTTGGACAAGCCGGTCATCGTCGGCGAATTCCCCACCGCCGCGGCTACTCGCACACTCACTGAGTATCTCGACACCATCTTGCGGAGTGGTTGTGCCGGAGCTCTCGCCTGGAGCTATCGCGCGGAGGATGAGGTCTCAGACTTCCGTGGTGTGGCGGCCGAGTTTGCCGCGTGGTCGGCGGCTCACGAGGTCGAGGTACGTATCGGCGCACCGCAAACCCAGCCAACAGCGCCGGCTGAGCTCCCCTCCCCGCCCGTCCCGACGCACGCTGCGCCAGTGGCGACTCCCGTTCCAACAGCCGCACCCAGGCCGACAGTGGCGACTCCCGTTCCAACACCCGCACCCGCACCCACGCCGACGCTGGACAACAGGTACTCCCTGCACTCACCGGACCGCCGCTATGCGGCTGCCCTCGTTACCGCCGCTTCCGGTGTCCATTACCGAGTCGATGACCTGACCACTGGCCACAGCGTGCTTACGACTCGTGCCCAGTACCCAACATGGAACACAGTGGCGGCCGGGGCCTTCTCCCCGGACAACACTCGTTTCGCGGCCGCTTATCATTACTCCCATGACGGGACCTACACCTGGGTCGGAATCTGGAGCCTTGCGTCCGGTGAATTGGCCGGGAGCAGAATCATCGCTGGCTGGACCCGGGACGTGACCCAAGTCTTCAGGTAGTGCTTTTCACGGCCTGGCGGGCAAGTCGCGCAGCCTACCCTAGCTTGGTCAGGAACCTGTCCGGTCAGGAACTCCGACAGTTACGTGCTGAGGTAGCGGAGAAAGTGATAAGAGGCAGCACCTGTCTCGGAAGAGCCACCGAAACGGGACAAGTCCATTTGACCTTTGACCCAGAACGGTGCAGGCGCTACGCGGTCGCCATCGGCCGCTCTGCGTCCAGAGCCGCGGCGAGCGCCTCGGCAGACGCCGTGGCCCGCCGCCGCCCGGCTGCGTCCTTCAGGCTGCGGGCATCGACAGCGGCCAGGAGCGCGCCGGGGCGAGGATGCCCGTGCGGTGGACACACGAACGCACAGATCTACCGTCTCATCAGCCGACAGCCGTTTCGGCAATGGATGGCCCACTGTGTCCAGTTAGTACGCTGCCGGGAGGAACCCTGTGCGCTTGTTCCCATTGTAGAAGGGGTGACCCTGCGTGATGCCTCGCAGCAGCATGGCTGCCTTCTCGAAGGGATCCGGTGGCTTGCCATTCATTCGGTGGTCAGTCGGCGGAGGATGCGGCGGATGTCCTCGCTCCTGGTCGCTTCCTCATAGAAGTCGCGCGGAGACCGCACCGACGGATGCATGGTCATGATGTCGGCGTACTCTTCGGCAGGGATGACGACTGCCAGTGGCTTGCCATCGCGTTCGATCAGTCGGGGGGTCTTGTCGGCGGATACTTCTTCCACGACGCGTCGGAGGTCGGTGTCAGCTTCCAGCGCCACGGGCTTGGGTTGCCTTCTCACTCGACACACCTCCCGCCGAAACCATGCGCCCATATTATCGCACACGACCGGCAAAGCACCCGCCTCTGCAGCATCGCAAGGGCGTCATCGCCCGAGAGCCGCCTAGGTTTGGGCACTGGCTGGCTCCAGCTCCATCGTCACCAGGATGGTGGGATGGGCAACCAGGCCGAAGTCGGCGGGATCCTCGCCCTCGAGGTGGAGGGCCACGGCTTCCTGAAGGTTGGCGAGCGTTTCGTCCAGCGTTCTGCCCTGGGTAACCACTGCAACATCGAGGCACTCCGCCACGTAGTAGCGCTCGCCTTTGCGCACCACCGCTTTCACCGTGTGTTGGAGCCGCGCCCTTGTGCCTTCCGGATCCATGCTCCTGTCTGCCTCCCTCTATCCGCCACGCGGGTGATGCCTATTCGGAAAAGAGGCCATATTCGCTGCGCAGCGAATATGGCCTGCGGAGCCAGGAAGTGCCTGGGCGCTACCTGCTGACGGAGGGCCGCTCCGCCTCCAGCGCCGCGGCGGACGCCACCACCCGCCGCAGCCCCTCTGCGTCCTTCAGGCCCAGGGCCTCGATACCCGCCAGGAGCGCGGCGGGGGCGAGGATGCCGGTGCGATGGACGAGCACGGCCACCGCGCCCAGGGCCGCCAGATCGGCGGACAGGGTGGCGCGCAGGGGAAGAGCGAGGACCTGCTCGGGGAGGGAGTCCGGCGGGAGGCTCGCGTCGGCAAGCACGAGGCCGCCAGGCGCCAGGCGGGCCAGGTCACCCCTGCCTCGGATTTCGTTGAGGCCGTTGCCCGACACGATGAGCACCGCGTCCGGGGTGTCGACGCCGGTGTACAGGATGGGCTCGGTGCTGAGCTTGACCTCCGAGAGGGAGAAGCCGCTGCCCACGGTCACCGGGTAGTCGTTCTTCTGCACGCAGTGCAGGCCGGAGAGCACGGCCGCCTGGCACAGGATCGCGGCGGCGCTCTGGACCCGCTCGCCGGCGCTCCCGGCCAGGACGACGCTCATCGACCGCTCGAGCTGGTGCGCGAAGGTGGGCACCGGGCCGGGGACGGCGCGGTCTGGCCTCGCGGGCGCCTCGGCGCCCGGGAAACGCGCGCGGTAGACCTCGTGGTACGGCCGGCGGTCGTCGCGGCGGACGAGCACGCCCAGGCGCTGGCCGCGCGCCTCGGCCTGGGCGCGCAGGGCCG